>JACRCT010000551.1 GCA_016218885.1 Deltaproteobacteria bacterium
GCCCCTCGACCACGTTGCCCGAAGGATCGAGCGGGCGCACCCCGGGCAACGCAGGGAAGGAGCCGACGTCCGACCATCCGAAGTCGGCGGGCACCACCGCGATGCGCGAGGCCTTCTCCATCACCCCGTAGTCGAGCGAGATGGAGGGCATCTTGGGGAAGTAGCGAGCGAGCGAGCGGCCAAAGCCTTTTGTCCCCACCGAACGACCGATCGCCGCCAGCGGCTCGGAGGTCTCCGGAAGGTGGCGCTCGATCTCCTCGAGGATGCGGTCGGCACGGAAGACGAAGATCCCCGCGTTCCACAAGTAGTCGCCCGACGAGAGGTAGCCCCGCGCGGTCTCGAGGTTGGGCTTCTCCACGAAGCGGCGCACCTCGCGCACCGGCAGCGCTCCCTCGGTGATGACCTTGCCCTGCTGCACGAACCCGAACCCGGTCTCGGGGTGGGCGGGCTTGATGCCGATGGTCACCAGCTCGCCCTTCTCGGCGGCCCGGGCCGCGGCGCTCAACGCCTTGCGGAAGCCCACCACGTCGCGCACGTACTGATCGGAGGGGAGCACCACCAGCACGCCCTCGGGATCCTCGTGGGCCACCACCGCCGCAGCCAGGCCCACCGCCGGCGCCGTGTTGCGCGCCACCGGCTCGATCAGCACGTTCCTCGCCGGCAAGTCGGGGAGCAGCTTGCGCACCGCCGGGGCGTGCACCTTCCCGCAGACCACCAGGGTCCGGGCCGGCGGGGCCAGCGGACGCACGCGATCGGCAGTGAGGCTGAGCAACGGCTTGTCCCCGGTCAGGGGCAGGAACTGCTTGGGCCGGTTCTTGCGCGACAGCGGCCAGAATCGGGTGCCCGAGCCGCCAGCCATGATGATGGGATAGAGCGCCAAGGTGTCCTCGCTTTGTGTCGGCAGACTATATCCAAGTTCGGCGCCGGCTCCCCTGGAGACAGCCCACGGCGCAGGCAGAGGCGACCGCCCCCGGTATAATCGACAGCCACGAATCGACCGAGCGACGCCTTTAGCCGGCGTCTTCCGAGATCAGATGCGCGCGATGGCCACAGCCCTTCTGTGCGGAACCATTGCCCTGGCGGGACCGTGCCCCTCGATCACGGGCGCCCGCGCCGACACCTGCTACCCGGGGGGCCCGCTGCCGCCCAACTACACCCTCAACGGCGACGCCACCTTCAGCGGGACCCACCTCGTCATCACCCCTGATCTGCAGGACCAGAACGCATCGGTGATGCTCAACCCGGTCTTCTCCACGGCCGGCGACCTGCACGTGAAGCTGGTCCTGCGCATCACCACCTCCACCGGCGCGGGCGCCGATGGGATGGCGCTGGTGCTGCATTCGGACCCGCGCGGCGTGGCAGCCATCGGGCAACCCGGCAGGGGCATGGGCTATGGGCTGCAGAACAGCCCCACCCCGATGATCACGCCCTCGGTGGTGGTGGAGTTCGACACCCATCGCAACAACGAGCTCGGCGACCCGAGCGACAACCACGTGGCCATCACCCTCGACGGAAATCCGGATCACGATGCCTTCCCCTCTTCTTATCGGCAGAACCTCGGCAGCGGCCTGACCCTCAAGAGCAACGCGCCGGTCTACGTGTGGCTCGACTACGCCAGCGCCTCGCACGGGCTCTCGCTCTACCTGAGCAGCACCGACACCAAGCCCACGGCTTCGACCTTGGGCGTCTCCGGCATCGACCTCGCCGCGCGGCTGGGCGCGTCCTTGTGGTTGGGCTTCACCGGCTCCACCGGGGGCGCACAGTCCAAGCACGAGGTGCTCGAGTTCTACGCCTCGGACACCCTCGTGGCTCCCGATAGCACCTGCTGCTCCGCCGACGCTCAGTGCACCTCCTCGCCGCAAGGCCCGGTCTGCGATCTCCGCAAGCACGTCTGCGGCGAGTGCACCGAGGCGGACACGTCCCACTGCCCGTCCCAAGCGCCGGCATGCGACGAGATGAATGGCCGCTGCGTCGCCTGCCTGGTCGATGCGGACTGCCTCGCCGACCACTGGTGCCACCATGAAGCCTGCCTGCCGAGGCTCGCCCATGGGGAGTTGCTGCCGGGCTCCTGCGCGACGCTCGGTGCGCGCGCCTGCCGGTCCGGGGTGTGTGAGGCTAGCGACGATCGCTGCGGGTTCCTGAACGCGCCTTCCTCCACTGGAGACTGCGCCGGCGACCCTGCCCGGTGCCGCTCCGGCAGGTGCGATGTCGACGGCCACTGCGGTCTGGCCAACGGCCACGGCCCCTGTTCCGCCGCGAGCGGGGCGACCGACTGCCGCAGCGCCGTGTGCGACGAGGCCGCCGCGCTGTGCGGCAACCCCCGAGGAGCGGGATGCGGCTCGGCAGCCGAGTGCTCGACGCTGCTCTGCGCCGACGCGGTCTGCTGCGATGCCGCCTGCGAGGAAAGCTGCGACGCCTGCGATCTTCCGGGCTCGACCGGAACCTGCACCCCCGCCTCCGCGCGCGCGCCCGGGGCTCCGACCTGCGCGCCCTTCGCGTGCGACGGCGTGACGACGCGCTGCCCAACGGAGTGCGCGACCGACTCCGCCTGCCCCGATGGACGCTACTGCGACGCGAGCCACCAATGCCTGCCCCAGAAGGCCGTCGGCCTGGCCTGCGCCAGCGCCCACGAGTGCTCGGGAGGGAATTGCGTCGAC
>JACRCT010000031.1 GCA_016218885.1 Deltaproteobacteria bacterium
GCGGTCTCGATGGTCAGCTCCCCGCCGGTCGGCATGGCGTCGCGGGCGTTGACGGCGAGGTTCACCAGGATCTGCTCGAACTGCCCGGGGTCGACCCTCACCGGCCCCACCCCTGCGCCGCGTCGGGTGATCAGCGAGACGTCCTCACCAATGAGCCGGGAGAGCATCTTCTGCAGCTGCACGACCAGCTCGTTCGGATCCACCACCCGTGGCTCGATGATCTGCTTGCGCGAGAAAGCGAGCAGCTGGCGGGTCAGCGCAGCGGCGCTCTCGCTGGCGTGGAGGATCTCGCCCAGCCCCTCGGCCAGCGGGCTGTCGGAGGACACCTCCCCGAGGGCCGCGGAGGCGTTGCCCAGGATCGTGGTGAGCAGGTTGTTGAAGTCGTGCGCCACCCCGCCGGCGAGCCGCCCCACGGCCTCCATCTTCAAGGAGTGCTGCAGCTGCTCGATCAGCGCCGCCTTCTCGGCCTCGGCCTGCTTGCGGCCGGTGATGTCCAGCACCAGCGCCAGCGCGGCCACGATGCGGCCGGCCTCGTCGCGCAACGGCGCGTATTGGGCCCAGAGTACCCGCCCGGCGAAGCAAGTCTCGTAGCTTCCGGGGGCGCCGCCCAGCGCCGCACGAAAATGCGGCTCGGCGATCGCCCGCGCCTCCTCGCTCAGCACCTCCACCAGCAGGTGCTTCTCCAGCCGCGCACCGGTGAGCTCGAGCGTCTCGGAGAGGGGGCCCTCCGCCACCAGGTAGCGCAGCTCGGAGTCGACCACGAACACCGCGCAGTCCGGCAGCCCCCGCGCGATGGCGCGGTAGAGCGCCACGCTGCGCCGCAGCTCCTCCTCGGCACGCTTGCGCTCGGTGATGTCGCGGAAGAACACCGACAGCCCGTCAGTGGTGGGGTAGTAGTCGACGTCGACCCAGGTCCCCAGCGTCGGCGAGAGGACCTCGGAGTGAAGGTGCCGGCCGCCGGCGCGCGCCGCCTCCATCTGCCGGTGCGATTCGAGGGCCTTCTCCGGCGGGAACACGTCCCAGATGCGGCGACCGAGCAGCTCCTCGGCCTGCTTGCTCCAGGTCTTCAGGGCCCGCTGGTTGACGTAGGTGAAGCGCAGATCGTGATCGAGCGAGTAGAAGGCGTCGCCGATGCTCTCCAGGACCGCGACCGTCCGCGCGTGCTCGGCGCGCAGCTCCTCCACGGCCCGCTTGTGGGCGGTGATGTCGCGGTTGGTCTCGAGGACCCGCTCGACCCCGTCCTCCCCGAGCGCGAGCAGCATCTTGGCCGACACCACGACCCGCGCGCCGCTCTTGGTGGCGTGGTTGAGCTCGCCCTCCCACCGCCGCTGGGAGCGCAAGGTCCCCAGGATCTGCTTCATGGCGGGTGCAGGGTGCGTCTGCAGGAAGTCGTCGACGACGCGCCCCCGCGCCTCCTCGTCCGAGTAGCCATAGAGCTCTTCGGCGCCGCGGTTCCAGGTCTCGATGTCTCGGTCCTCGAGGCGCCACACCAGCATGGCGTCGTGCGAGAGGTGCAGCAGCCCCGCCTGACGGCGCAGCTCGGCCTGGGCCAGCCGCAGACCGGTCACGTCCACGAAGGTCAGGACCACCCCCGCTACCTGCCCCTCGAGGGTCCGGTAGGGCAATACCCGCACCGAGTACCAGCGCTCGCCGTCTTCGCTGCGGACCTCGCCCTCGACCGGGCGCAGGCTGCGCAGCACCGCAGCGGCGTCCTCCACCACGTCCCGCCCGCAGAAGCGCGGCGCCAGGTCGGTGATGGGCCGGCCCAGGTCACCCTCGCGCAGGCGGAAGAGCGTCGTCGCGGCGGGGGTGAAGCGGGCCACCCGCATCTCCGGGTCGAGGAAGAGGGTGGCGATGGAGGTGGAGGCGAAGAGGTTGGCCAGGTCGTCGTTGGCCCGAGCCAGCTCCTTGACCTTCTGCTGCAGCTGGCTGTTGACCGCCGTCAGCTCCTCGTTGACCGAGCGCAGCTCCTCCTGCGCGGTGTAGAGCTCCTCGTTGGCCGACTGCAGCTCCTCGTTGGTGGAGAGCATCTCCTCGTTGGAGGAGACGAGATCGGCGTTGGAGGCCTCCAGGTCCTCCACCGTGCTGCGCAGATCGGCGCGGGTGGCCTGCAGCTCGCGCTCAAGCTCGAGCTCGCGCGCCGCGGACGCCCCGCCCCCGCGCTTGCGGTCGGGCTCCCTGGCGAGGGCCTCCTCCTCAGATTCGGCGACAGGCGCCTGCTCCTGCAGCACCACGACGAAGAGCCCCGGCTCGACCCCGGCCCCGCTCAGGGGTCGCACCGTCAGCCGCAGCTGGACGGGGGCGCCGTCGTCCTCCACCAGGATGTCCTGGCGGATCGCGGTCTGGCCGGTCTCGACGGCGGCGCGCAGCGCCCCGCGCAGCTCCAGCCGCAGCCCGCGCTGAGCCACGTCGAGGACGTTGGTGGTCAGGGGGCCGGCGGGCGGCTGGAGGAAGCGGCCGGTGCGTCCGGCGACGCACAGGATGTTGCCCGCCTGGTTCACCACCGCGCCTGGGGCGCAGTATTCGGCGAGCATCATCCGCTCGAAGGCCTCGATGGCGGGGGGCACGATCCGCCGCGGCTCTCGCGGCGGGTTCACGAAGGAGCGCGCCAGGGGCCGGCCGTCGAGCGGCAGGTCCAGGTGGGGCCGCGACATCGCCTGCGCACGCCGGAAGACGCGGTGGACCTTGGACTCCACCTCGAACAGGTCAGGGTGGGTCTCCGGGCTCTCGGCCGACCCCAGGAGCAGGCACCCTCCCGGGCGCAGCGCGTAGTGGAAGACCGAGACCACCTTCTGCTGCAGATCGGGCTCGAGGTAGATGAGCACGTTGCGACAGGAGACCAGGTCCAGCGCGGAGAAGGGCGGATCGCGGA
>JACRCT010000560.1 GCA_016218885.1 Deltaproteobacteria bacterium
GGGCGCCAAGGAGCGTGGGCTAGGCGCTGGCCTGCACGCCCTTGAGGTGCTCCTCGACGAGGGAGACGATGTCCCCCACCGTTCGGACCTTCTTGAGCCCTTCCTCGTTCACCTTCTTCCCGGTGAGCTGCTGCAGCTCCACCACGAGGTCGATGGCGTCGATGCTGGTCAGGTCGAGGTCTTCGAACTTCGACTCGAGCGTGATCTTGCCCTTATCGAGGTCGAACATCTCCGCCATCATCGAGGTGACCTTCTCGTAGACCTGGTCATGGGTCATCGTGGACATCGTCGTTGGCTCCTCAAGCCTTCGGTTGCCGGTTCTCGGCGACGTAGGCGGCCAGGCTCTTGACGCTCGCGAAGATCTTGGCGTTCTGCGCGTCGTCGGCCTGGGTCTTGACTCCGTATTTCTTGCGGATGGCCATCGCCAGCTCGAGCGCGTCGATCGAGTCGAGCCCCAGCCCCTCCACGAACAGCGGGGCCTCGCTCTTGATGTCCTCGACCTTCACGTTCTCCAGCCGGAGGCTGTCAACGATCAGCTGCTTGATTTCACGCTCGAGTTCTTCCATGGCTCCCGTCTCACCCGATCTCCGGGGTCCTGGGGCGATGCGCTCTTCACCGCGTCGCGGCGGCCCGCGCCTGGCTTCGCCCACCCGCTGTCTTGTTCTGCCGCACAGCCTGTCTCAACCTCTGCCGCACAATGACCTACCATCCCCCACAGCTCCGTGCATCACCACCGTTCGGCAGTCGTCAATTTCGGCGGACTCTAGCATCGCCTCCGTAGCATCCTCAACAGACTTTCGGTTGGGTCCGCTTGTTCACAGAGCGAGCAAAAGTCCCAAGCTTCCAGTGCCTTGGCCGTGCCCCAGGGGTCGCGTCATGCCCTCGGAACGAGGACAGCCCGGCACCGCGACCGGCCGCCCCAGGAGGAGATAACTAAGCGTTTTTACCGGTCAATTTCGCCATTTTCTCTCGATTGACGGCCGCGCGGGCTCGGTGCTATGGCTTCGCGTCCCATGACCGACCCCCTCCCCGTCGCTTCGTATCCCGTGACGGCCTACGCGGCTGGCAACTGCCTGGGGCTGGCGACCCGCGAGGTCCTCGCCGGGCTGGCAGAGTCTCGAACTGGACTCAAACCCTGCCGCTGGGACCTGCCTTTCGAGACTTTCTGTGGAGAGGTCCCCGCCTCTCTCGAGCGGCTTCCCGAGCGCTGGGCCGCCTATGACAGCCGGCTGGCGCGCATCGCCCTGGCGGCGCTGGAGCCGATGTCCGAGGCCCTGGCGAAGGCCGTGCGGCGCTGGGGTCCCGAGCGCGTCGCCGTCGTCCTGGGCACCAGCACGGGCGGCATCCTCGAGACCGAGCAGGCCTGGGCAGCCCACCACGCCAACGGCCAGGTGCCGGCGACCTATGACTTCGAGCGGCAGCACTCCTTCCACGGCCTGGTGGAGCTCGTGAAGCTGCGCACGGGGGCGAAGGGTCCGGGCTATGTCGTCTCCACCGCCTGCTCCTCGAGCGGCAAGGTGCTGGCGACGGGGCGCCGGCTCATCGAGGCCGGCCTGGCGGACGCCGCGCTGGTCGGCGGAGCGGACAGCCTCTGCCAGACCACGCTGCGCGGCTTCCACAGCCTGGAGGTGCTCTCCAAGAGGCTGTGCCGGCCGTTCTGCGCGGAGCGCGACGGGCTCAATATCGGCGAGGGCGCCGCCTACCTGCTGCTCGAGCGCGAGGGCGAGGGTCCGGCCCGGCTGCTGGGCGTGGGCGAGAGCTGCGACGCGCACCACATGAGCCACCCCCACCCCGAAGGCCTGGGGGCCGAAGCAGCCATGGCCTTGGCCCTCGCACAGGCGGGCGTTTCTGCCCGCGAGGTGGACCACGTCAACGCCCACGGGACCGCTACGCAGCTCAACGACGCCGCGGAGGCAAAGGCCATCGCGCGGCTCTTGGGCACCGAGGTGCCGGTGGTCTCCACCAAGGGCTACACGGGGCACATGCTGGGCGCGGCCGGAGCGACCGAGGCGGTCTTCGCGGTGGCGGCCATCGAGCACGGATGGATCCCCGCGAGCCTGGGCGCCGAGCCCGTCGACCCGCAGCTGACGGTGCAGGTCAACCGCTCTCGACGCGAGCTGCGCTGCCGGACGGTGTTGAGCAATTCCTTCGCCTTCGGCGGCAACAACGTCAGCGTCCTCTTCGGAGCGAGCCGATGAAGCCGCTCTACGTCTCCGGCGTGGGCCTGTGGGCCCCTGGCTACCCCGACGCGGCGGCCTTCGCCCGGCGCCAGAGCGACCCCGCGGCCAGCGCCCCCGCGGCGACCCTCTTCGCTTCGGGGATGCGCCGACGCACCAGCCTGATCACCCGCGCCGCCTGCGAGGCCCTGACCCAGGCCGTCAAGCAAGCCAGTGCCGATCCCGCCAAGCTGCCCAGCGTGTACACCTCGGCCTACGGAGAGATCGTCACCACCCTCGAGATGCTGCAGCAGATGGCGACCGAGCCCGAAGGGCTGCCCTCGCCGACGCGCTTCCACAACAGCGTCCACAACACCGCCGCCGGCTACGCCTCCATCGCCTCGGTCAACCGAGCCTTCTCCACCTCGCTCGCCGGCGGTCCGCGCAGCGTGGCGATGGGCATGGTCGAGTCCGTGGCCCTCCTGGCCGAGCGTGGGGGCGAGCTGGCACTGGTCGCGCTCGACGAGCCGCCGCCGGCTCCCTTCGCCCCCGCTTCCCCCTACCCTGCTCTCGCGGTGGCCTTTCACCTGAGCGCCGAGCCGCGGCCGGGATCGCTCGCCCGGCTGACGAAATTGGGCCGAATGAACGAGGAAGGCCCCCGGCAGGGAGGCCCGCCCTACTCACTCGAGCCGTTCACCGGCCACCCCTGCGCCGCCGCGCTGCTGCTCGCCGAGGCCCTCGTGAATCGAAAGGCCGGCTCGGTCCCGCTGTCGCTGAGCGGGTCCGACGACTGGGCCATCGAGGTGGAGCCGCTCTAGCCCCATGTCCGCCTTCCCCCCTCCCGCGGAGCTCCTGCCGCACACCCCGCCGATGATCCTCATCGACGAGGTGCTCGAGTACCAGTTCCCCCATGTGCGGTGCCGGGCCACGATCCGTCCGGACTCGGTCTTCGTGGAGGACGGCAAGGTCCCCGGGCTGGTGTGCATCGAGTACATGGCCCAGACCATCGGGGCCATCGTGGGCTTGGGGGCGCGCTCCAAGGGCCAGCCCATCCGCATCGGCTTCTTGCTGGGGACGCGGGAGATGAGCGTCGAGGTCGACCACTTCGAGGTGGGCGACGAGCTCATCCTCGATGCCGACCACGTCTTCGGCGAAGAGATGCTGGGCAGCTTCAAGTGCAGCGTCAGCCGGCGGGGGCAGAACGTCGCCTCCGCGCTGATCA
>JACRCT010000561.1 GCA_016218885.1 Deltaproteobacteria bacterium
CCAGGGACGCTTCGACGAGGCCATCCCCCTGTACGAGAAGGCGCTCGCCGACATCCTCTACAAGACGCCCTACATCGCCGAGAACAACCTCGGCTGGTGCTACTACAAGAAGGGCCAGGTGCAGGAGGGCATCGACCACATCAAGAGCGCCTTGGTGCCCAACCCCAAGTTCTGCCTGGGCTACCGCAACCTGGGCATCATCCTCACCGAGACCCACCAGGCGGAAAAGGCGATCTCCTACTTCGCGCTGTACGCCAAGCACTGCCCCGAGGTCGCCGACGCCCGCTACCGCCATGGCCGTGCCCTGCTTGGCCAGGGCGACACCGCCGCTGCGCGGCGCGAGCTCACCGCCTGTGTGGACAAGGGCCGCGGACAGCCGGTGGGCGAAGACTGCCAGCGCCTGCTCGACCAGCTCTCGCCATGAGTGCGAACGACTCTACCGACATGGTCGACCGCGCCAAGGACAAGGGCGGGCCGGCGCCCGCGGGGCCGGCCGCGGGTGAGACCTTCGGCCACTATCTGCTGCGTGAACGGGAGCTGCGTGGCTTCTCGCTGCAGCAGATCAGCGACCAGACTCGCATCGGCGTGGGCAACCTCAAGGCGCTCGAGGGCGACGAACTCTCCCGCCTCCCGTCCCGGGTGTTCGTGCTCGGCTACATCCGCGCCTACGCTCAAGCCATCGGGCTGTCTGCGGACGAGGCGGTGCTGCGCTTCGAGGAGCAGAGCCAGAAGGAGGGGCCCCCCGCCGAGCGCGAGGTGCGGCGGCGTTCGCGAAGGGGGCTGGCGCTGCTCGCGGTGGGGGTCCTCGCCGCTGCGGCCTTGGTCGCGGCGGGCTACCTGCTGCTCGGTCACGGCTGAAGCGATGGAGCGCTTCAGCAGCCGCGCGCTGGTCCTGTCCTGCGTGGACTACGGGGAGGCGGATCGGATCGTGGCGCTGCTCACCGACGGGCGTGGCCGGCTGTCGGCCTTCGCCCGCGGGGCGCGCAAGAGCCGGCGGCGCTTCGCGGGGGCGCTCGAGCCCTTCACGCTGCTCAAGGTCCAGCTCGTCGAGACCCGCGCAGAGCTCTGCCGGCTCGAGGGGGCCGAGGTGCTCGAGGGGTTTGGAGGGCTGCGAGAGGACATCGGCCGGGTGGCGCGCGCCTCCTATGCCTCGGAGCTGGTGCGTGAGCTGGTCCGCGAGCGTGAACCCCAAGAGGAGCTCTTCGACCTCCTGCTCGGCTTCCTGCTGGGGCTCGCCAGCGCAGGCTTCGGACCCCAGGAGATGATGCGCTTCGAGCTGTCGGCGCTGGCCGCCGGCGGGCTCATGCCTCGCCTGGATGCCTGTGCCCGTTGCGGCGAGGAGGGTCCCCGGGATGCGCTCTTCGACCCCGAGCACGGCGGCCTGCTCTGTCCGCGCTGTGCCGCTGGTCTGGGAGTACGCGTGTCCGCCGAGGCCTCGCGGCTGCTCGCCGCGCTTCAGCGGCCGGTCGCGGGCGCAGCCGAAGCGGCCCCTCCGGGTCACGTACGGGCCGAGGCGCGGGCGCTGCTGTCGAGGTTCGTCTCCCACCACCTGGGGCGCAGGCTCAAGAGCCTGGAGTTCATGCGGCAAGTAGGGATCGAGGCGTGACCGATTCGGCAAGCGAGGGGAGGGAGAAGGGATCGTGCGAGGGATGAAGCCGCTCTCTGGCAGGACCTTTGACGTCGTATGCGTGGGGGAGGCGCTCGTCGACTTCCTGCCCGACAGGCGTGGCCAGAGGGTGCGCGACGTCGAGCGCTGGACGCGCTGCCCGGGGGGATCCCCGGCGAACGTGTCCATCGGGCTCGCGCGGCTCTCGGCGCGGGCGGCCTACCTGGGCGTCGTGGGCGAGGACGAGTTCGGCGCCTTCCTCACCGATGCGCTCGCGGCCGAGGGCGTCGACGTCTCGGCCGTCCGCCGCACGCGCCTGGCGCGTACCGGGCTGGTCTTCATCACCCTGGATGAGTCGGGGGAGCGCTCCTTCACCGACTATCGCAAGCCCTCGGCCGAGCTTCTGCTCGAGCCCGGGGACGTGCGCCGCTTCGAGCTCTCGGACACGCGGGCTGCGCACCTCGTCGCCAACTCGTTGCTCGAGCCCGCGGCGGGCGAGGCGGGTCGCGAGCTGCTCGCCTCGGCCCGCGCCGCCGGATGCCTGACGAGCTGCGACCCCAACCTGCGCTGCTCCTTCTGGGACGAGCCGCGCCGTCTGCGCGAGCTCATCGACAGCCTGTTGCCCTTGACCGACGTCATCAAGCTCGCCGAGGACGAGGTGGAGTTCGTCACCGCCGAAAAAAACCCCGCACGCGCCGCGCGCAGGCTCGCCGAACGAGGCGTGAAGCTGGCGGTGGTGACGCTGGGCGCTCGCGGGGCGATGGCCTGTCGCGACGGGCGCATCCTCGCCGCGGTCGCGCCGCGGGTCGAGGTGGTGGACCAGACCGGTGCCGGGGACGGCTTCGACGCCGGCCTGCTCTTCTGGATCACGCGGGCGATGCGCTCGGGGCGGGCGTTCGAGAGCCTCTCTGATGCGGAGATCGTCGCGGCCATGACCTTGGCCTGCCGAGTGGGAGCCAACGTCGTGACGCGGCTGGGCGCTGTGGCCGGGCTGCCGCGGCTGGCCGAAGTCGAGACCTCGAGCCACCGAAGAGGCCTCTAGAGACGCGCTCGCGTGATCGGCTCTGCCCGGCTCGCCCAGATGCCTCAAGCGCGTCGCGCCTCAAGGCGCCAAGGGCAGCCGCACGCAGAAGACGCTCCCCAGAGGGTGGTTCTCCTCGACCCAGATCGCCCCGCCGTGCGCGTGAATGGCAAGCCGGCAGAAGGTGAGCCCCAGCCAGCGGCCATTGCGGGCACTCTCGGCATTGCCGCTCTCCAGGCGCACGTACTTCTCGAAGATTCGCTCGCGCCACGCAGGTGGGACCCCCGGGCCCTCGTCGCTCACCCGCAGGAGGGCCGCTCCCTTCTCCTGGCGGGCCTCCAGGCGCACGGTGGTTCCGACCGGGGCCACCCCGAGGGCGTTGTCGAGCAGGTTCTCCAGCACGCGGCGGATGAAGTCGCGATCGGCCTCCAGCGGAAGAGCGACCTCGGCATCGCACAGCAGGCGGATTTGCCGGCTCTCGGCCCGCCGGACGAGCCGCGCGCAGGTGGCCTGCGCCAGCTCGCTCCCCTCGAAGCGGCAGCGGTTGGTCTCCAGCGCCCCGTCTTCGCTGCGGCTGATGTCGAGGAGGTTGAGGGTCATCCGCTCCAGCGCCCCCGCGGCCTGCTCGATGTCTCCGACGCAGTCTCGCACGTCGGGGGAAAGCGCGCGCTCGCGGCCCAGGTAGTCCGCCCCGGCGAGGATGGTCGCCAACGGGCTCTTGAAGTCATGCACGAGCAGCGCCGTCAGCTGCTCTTTCTGCCGGTGTGCTTCCAGTAGCGCGTCACGTTGGGCCGCCAGCTCGTCGCGCAAGCGTCGCACCCATAGCAGCGAGCGCACCCTCATCAGGAGCTCGGTGCGGTTGACCGGCTTGGAGAGCAGGTCGTCGGCCCCCGAGGCGAGCGCGCGCCCATGGGTCGCGGGGTCGTGCAAGGCGGTCAGGAAGACCACCGGGGTCTGGTCGCCCGCCGGCAACCCGCGCAGCTGCCGAAGCGTCTCGAACCCGTCCAGGCCGGGCATCAGGATGTCCAGAAGGACCAGATCGGCCGGCTGGGCGCGGAAGGCCTCCAGGGCGCTCGCCCCGCTTTCCCGGAGCGTCACCCGATACCCGGCGGCGAGCAGGCCTGCCTCGATGACCGCTCCCGTGGAGGGTTGGTCATCGACCACGAGAATCGTCGGTGCGCGCTCGCCGCTGCTCGGCATCTCCCGCCTCCCTGCAAACGTCGAAATCCTAACTCTTTCAAACTGAAGAATGCTAGGCACTCCATGTGAATCAGGATCCCGCTGGCAGCGCGCGCCGACGACGCTGGTTTCTTCGACGGGAAGCCTTGCGAGAGATGGCGAAGACCTCGGGCTCTGGGCTTCAGACCCTGAGGTGAAGCCTTGGTTGGAGCCTGGGGCCGCTTGACCTGAAGCCTGGGCGCTGGAGCCTGCAGCCGCAGCCGACACTCGATGGTTCCGGCTCGGCCAGGTTAGGATGGCCGCGCGCAGAGGGGCTCGAGGAGGCATCGATGAAGAAGGAGGCGGTGAAGCTTTCGCCCGAGGTCGCTTCGGCCCTGGCCGAGGGTCGCCCGGTGGTGGCGCTGGAGTCTTCGGTGCTGGCCCAGGGGCTGCCCCCCCCGCACAATCTCGATTCCTGGCGGACCTGTGAGCGGGCGGTTCGCGAGGCGGGCGCGGTGCCTGCCGTGACCGCCCTGGTCGCGGGCGAGATCCGCGCGGGCCTCACCAGCGAGGAGGTCGATAGGCTCGTCGCCCCGGAGACGAAGACCCGCAAGGTCGGAGTGCGAGACCTGGCGCCGGCCATGGCCTCCGGGCGCTGGGGCGCGACGACGGTGTCGGCCACCTGCGCCATCGCGGACGCCGCGGGCATCGCGCTCTTCGCCACCGGAGGGATCGGGGGGGTCCACCGCGGGGCCGAGAAGACCTTCGACGTCTCCCAGGACCTCGCGACCATCGCCCGATCACGAGTAGCGGTGGTCACCGCCGGGGCCAAGGCGATCCTCGACTTGCCCAAGACCCTCGAGGTGCTGGAGGCGCTCGGCGTACCGGTGGTGGGCTACCGCACGCAGGAGTTCCCGGCCTTCTACACCAGCAGCAGCGGCGAGAGCCTGGAGCAGCGGGTGGACGACCCTGGCTCGGCCGCGGCGCTGCTGCGCGCGCGCTGGGACGTGCTGGGCGAGGGCGGGGTGCTCTTCGCCAACCCCATCCCCGCGGAGGCAGAGGCCGATCCGGAGGTGGTGGCGCGGGCCATCGACGAGGCCCTCGTGCTCGCTGACGCGCAGGGCATCAAGGGCAAGGCCGTCACGCCCTACCTGCTGGCAGAGGTCGCCCGGCGCTCCGGCGGAGAGAGCCTGCGAGCCAACCTCGCCCTGCTCGCCTCCAACGCCAGGGTCGCTGCGGAGATCGCCGTCGCCTACGCGCTGCGCCGGCGGCCCTGACTTCAAGCTGGGCCAATTGCACGGGGCGGCCGCGTTGGCAGCGACAGGCTCCTCGGGAGCGCGCGAGGTCGCTTTGCCCTGTGCGGTCATTGGGGCTAGGCTGCGTGGTCTTCTGGGAGGGGGTGGACAGCAGACATGCCCGAAGCCCGTCCCTGCAGCTTCATCGACACGCAGGAGGGGCTCTCCCTGCTGCTCCAGGAGCTTGCGGGCGAGCCCGCGCTGGCGCTCGACACCGAGAGCAACAGCTTCCACGCCTACTACGAGAAGGTCTGTCTGCTGCAGCTGTCGACGCGCGTGGCCGACTACGTCCTCGACCCGTTCTTGGTGGATGTCCGCCCCCTCGGCCCGTTGCTGGCCGACCCTGCGCGAGAGGTCGTGCTCCACGCCGCCGACTATGACATCCGGTCCCTCAAGCGAGATTTCGGATTCCTCTTTGGCCGGCTGTTCGACACCATGCTCGCCGCCAAGCTCCTTGGGCGCTCCGAGGTGGGGCTGGCAGCGCTGGTGCGGGACCAGTTCGGCGTCCGGCTGGCCAAGGAGCACCAGCGCTCCGATTGGGGCCGGCGTCCCTTGAGCCCGGACCAGGTCGCCTACGCCTATCGGGATACTCGCTACCTGCTCCCGCTGAGGGATCTGCTCGCCGCAGAGCTTCAGCAGCAGGGCAAGGTCGCACAGGCCCGTGGGCTGTTCGATCGGCAAGCCTCCTGCAAGCCGCGCCCCAAGCGTTTCGACGAGGAGGGCTTTCGCCACATCCGCGGATTCAAGGCCCTCGACGCGCCTTCTCGAGCAGTGGCCAGGGCGCTCTATCTGGTGCGCGAGGAGCGAGCCCGCGCAGCCGACCGGCCCCCGTTCAAGATCTTCGGCGAGGACGCCCTGCTCGAGCTCGCGCGGTGCCGGCCCCAGACCTGTGGCGCGCTGAGCGGCATCAAGGGCCTGGGCTCTTCCACGGTGCGCCGGGACGGCGAGGCCATCGTCGGCGCCATCGTCCACGCGCTTGAGCCAGCGACCGCACGCAGCTGGACGAGCCAGTGGAGTCAGAAGGAGGCGCCGGCAGCCGCTGCCGGCAGCGAGGCTCCGGTCGGCAGCGCAGCTCCCGGGGCCGACCAGAGCGCGCGATAGGTGAAGTAGTCCCCGAGCACCCCCTTCACGTAGTGCCGGGTCTCCTTGTAGGGGATGAGCTCCACGAACTCGTCGAGCGGCGCGCTGCCGCGGTCGGCGACCCATCGGGCGGCCGCGCCAGGACCGCCGTTGTAGGCCGCCGCGGCGAGTCCGGCGTGGCCAAAGCGCCCGGTCAGCTCTGCCAGGTACCAGACGGCCAGCGGCACGATCCTCTCGGGACGCTGCAGCGAATCGAGGCTGGGCGGTGGCTCTCCGGCGAGGTGGGCGATCTTGGCGGCCGTGGGCGAAAGCAGCTGCATCAGCCCGAAGGCACGCGCCGTCGAGAGCGCCAGGGGGTCGAAGGCCGACTCGCGCCGCATGATGGCCCAGACGAAGTAGGGGTCGAAGCCGACGGCCTGCGCCGAGGCCTCGACCGCCTCGGGATAGGCGCGCGGGAAGAGCAGCCCCAGCGCCACCGGGTCGCGCTCGCGGTAGGCCTGGCCCCACAAACGGGACTGTGCGAGCTGGTAGGCGCGGGCGTGCAGGCCCAGGCCCGCGCAGGTCGAGGCGAGCCGCTGGGCCTCGGCGGCGCCCTGGACGGCCTTGGCGGCGACGCCCATCTCCGCTGCCGCGTCGTGCAGCAGCCCCGCGCGGGCGAGCAGCGCCGCGCGCTCCTCGCGCAGCCCTGCGGTGGCCGTCGGCGTGACCGGCGCGGCGGCCAAGGGGAAAGGCTCCTCGGCGACGCCGAGCTCAAAGAGGCGGCGCTGTGCCATCCAGGCGTACCAGCCCGTGGGAGCGCGTCGGACCGCAGCCCGGTAGAGCGCCTCGGCGAGCCTGGGCGTCCTCGCTATCCGGGCGCGCCAGTAGAGGGCCTGGGGCGCGAGCTTGCCGGAGGACCTCTCCATTTCGCTCAGCGCCTGCTCTGCGGTCTCCAGATCGCCGGCCAGGCGGCTGCAGAAGCCCAGGTACCAGAGGCCGTCCTCCCCCCGTTTCGAGGAGCGCCGCTGTGCGACGAAGGTCTTGAAGCGGGCGGCACAGCCCGCATAGTCGGCCACGTTGAAGCGCGTCCAGGCCGACAGGAAGGCGGCCTCGTCGGCCGCCGGGTCCGAGGGAAAGGTCGCCACGACCTCGTCGAGCCGCGCCGCCGCCTCATCGGCCGCGCCCCGCGCCATGGCGATGCGGCCCAGCGCGAGCAAGGCCTCGATCCGCAGCGAGCGGGGCGCCTGCGCCACCACGACCTCGCGCAGGATCTTCTCGGCTTGCTCCCCATCCTTGAGCGCCGCGAGCGCCTTGCCCAGGTCGAGCTCGGCCCGGAAGCGCTCCGCAGGCGAGCCCGCCAGGCCCATCGCCTTGTGGATGGCCGGGAGCGCCTTGCCAGGCAGCCCGGCAGCCACCAGGCGCTCCGCACGGTCGAGCAGCTGTGGCGCGGTCAGCGTCGCGTATTCGCCCGTGGCCTTGAGGGAGCGCTTGGCGAGCTTGGAGGCAGGGTGGTCAGGGTGCTCGAGGAAGATTCGTTTCCACTGGGCCGCGGCGCCCGCGGAGTCACCCAGGGTCGCGCGGGCCTCCGCCAGCGACAGTCGCAGCTCGGGAATCGCCGATGAACCGGCGAGGGCAATCGCCTCCTCCAGGCGCTCGGCCGCCTGCGCCGCACGGCCCGACCGCAGAAGCGCCTCGCCCTCGAGGCCGAGGGCCCTGCCCGCGATGGGGCCCTGCGGGTCGAGCTCGCGCGCGGCGCGCAGCTCGGCCGCGGCCTCCGCGTGACGGCCCGCCCAGAACAGACCTTCGCCCCGATAGAAGGCGCAATGGGGCTCCAGCGTCGCGACGCAGCGCTGACCGTGGGCGTCGACGGCGAGCGCCGCCGCGGCCCCCGAGTAGTCGCCGCTGCCGAAGAGATCCTTGAAGGCCGCAAGGCCTTCCGGACCGCGCGGCTGCGCCGCCAGGACGAGGCTCAGAAGCAGGCTGGTGGAGGAAGAGGACATGGGAGAGGGTGCCCGATAATAACGGTGTCTCGCGCACCGGTCCTGGTCCGGACTGAGCGCTGCAATGACGGTGTATAGCGTGACCCTGGAGATCGGCCGACCGGGCATCCGCAGACCCGTACCCAAGGGGGGCGGCCGGTTGACTTTCCGGACCCTCCTGAGCAACATTGCCACCGCTGTTTGGCTGGGGTCGGGAGCAGGAAGGGATGGGTACTGGCGCCTGTTGACGAGAAGAACGTCGCTGGGCGCTGGAACACCTCGCTGGATGCACCGCCGGCCGGGATCCTGACGAGATGGGAACAAGAGCCAGAGCGCCCGCCGCGGGCTGTACCGATGGTTTTGAAATGGAGCAGGGGGAGCGAGAAGGAGGACCGTCGAAAATGAAGCCATTCCCCACCGAGCTGCAGAACACCATCAACCCGGAGCCCTCTGGCAAGCATGCCAGTGTCGAGTTCCAACGGAATCTGTTCTGCAGCCACTACGATGACTGCCTGGATGAGGCAGTCAAGAAGGGGTGGAATAGCTTCACCTGCGTTCGCTGTCCGCTCTACACGGTGAGCCCCGGACCGAACCCCAACAAGGAAGCCTCTCGCCAGGGCATCGAGGTCTACGCGACTCAGCGCCGTCTGGCTTGAGAGAGGCGCCTTCTCATCGAAGCACGGTTGGGGGGAGCCCGGGAATGGGCTCCCTCTTCGTTTGTCTGCAGTCTCGCCAGATGCGACTTCAGGTGGGCAGCTCGCCCGGGGGCCGCCCTCGCGCCTCGGCCGTCCACAACGGCAGGTGCTTCTGCGCGAGCAGCAGCGTGAACGGGGCGTCGGGCCGCAACAGCTCCCAGACCGCGGTCGGCGCCCGGGCCTCGAAGCCCTTGAATTGGGCCTGCCCGGCGCGCCGGAACACCAAGGCCTGATCCGAGTCGCCGTCGGAGGGTATCGACACGATGAGGTCCAGAGAGTCGCGGATGAAGAAGAAGAGCTCCTGGAACTCCGGGTCCAGCTCCTCGACTGCGAGCGCCTTGCGGAACCACGTCCGCCCCGGCGCGGCCTGGACCAGGAACGCCGCCAGCGCCTCGCCGGAGAACGCCTCCCCGACGTTGTAGATGTCGCTGAGCTGGGTCAATGATTCGGGGGCCTGGCCGTCGCCCATGCCCATGCAGCGGGCCAGGTCGCGCAGGGCCGCTTCGGCGACGGCCTTCGCGGCCTCCCGCGCCTTGCCGGGCTCCCGCTCGCGCACGGCAGCATCGATCAGCTCGCTGAGGTCTTGGGCGAAGAGAAGGTTGTAGGCGGAGTCGACGTAGATCCTGAAGGGGAGCTCGAGACGCGGGCTCTGCCGGGCCGCGCGCGCCTTGCCTAGCTGGGCATCGAGCTTGGCCTTGATCAACGGCTGGCGCGCCGTGCCGCGGGCCGCTTCGTGGATCTTCTCGCCGATGACCACCCGGACCGATCCGAAGCGCTGATCGGTGAGGGTCGTGGTCTGGGCGTGGGGGCCGTAGGCGACGAACAGCCCAGCCTCGAGGTCCCCCCCGCGCAGCTTCGCCTCCTCGTCGAGGGCGCGCAGCTGGCCGTGGGCCCAGCTCCTGGCTTCTGAGGCTCGTCGTTCAAGCTCTCGCAGCCGGCCCTTGTCTTCGGCCAGGGCCAGGTCGGCTACCAGCTGATCCCGGGCGGCGCCGAACGTGTTTTCGACCCGGCTGAACAGCTCCTTCTCTTTGGCCCGCAGCGTCTGCAGCGCCTCCTCGGCTCGCCGGGCCTCGGGCAGCAGGTTCGCCAGCATCGCCTCCTGGCGGCGGGCATCGAGCTCGGCGATGTGCTGGGCCAGAGCGCCGAACAGCGTCTGCTCGAGCTGGCGGGTGGGCACGGCGCGCCGAGCGGCCATCTCCCGCTCGAGCAGCGTCGCCTCTCCGCGAAGGCGATCGAGCTCCGCGCGCACCCGGGCCTCGACCTCGCCGCGGCGCAGCTCGACCTCGGCGGGGTCGCCGACGCCCCGGGCGCGCAGCTTCTCGGCGCAGGCCCGGCATACTCGGGGGATCTCGCGAGCGAGCTCGACCAGGGCGGGGATCTCTCCGGAGAACACCGCTCCGTCGCTGAGCAGGGACTGCAGCCAGAGCTGCTGCTCCCCGCCCAGCCCCTCGGCCCTCACCGAGGCAGCCGCGACCAGCGGCTCGAACAGCTCGCTGCGCAGGAAGTCGGCCGACACCCCCTCGCCGCCCTTGAGCTTGCGCTGAGTCAAACCCCTGAGCTCGAGGAACAGCTGGCCCTGCCGCTTGCGCTGTCCAGAGCGGCGGATGGGCTTGCCGTCCACCGAGAGCCGGTAGAGCCGACCCGCCAGGTAGTCCGCCACGAGCTGCTCGCGGGTGTAGTCGCCGCGCCGGTCCCTGAGCCGGGCGCGCCCGCGATCGGTCGCGTCTGCCGTGACGCGGTCAAGGGCCAATACGGCATAGGCGGCCGCCACGTCCCGGACCGCGTCCTCGCGCTCCGGCCCGCGTCGCAGCGCATCGAGGAGCGCGTTCGTGGCCGCCTCGCCCGCAGGATCGGGCTTGAGGCCCTTGGCGAACCTCAGCACCCGGGTGACCAGCACCTTGGAGTCGCTGAGGGCGGCGCTCAGCGCTTCGTTGCTCTGGACCAGGGGCACCAGCGCGCCGCTCACCTCCGGGTCCCGCCCGTCGTGGATGGCCAGCCAGTCGAAGAGGCGCCGCCGGGTCCAGAGCACGGCTCCGGCCTGGGCCGCCCGCTGGAAGACCTCGGGATCGGCCAGGAAGGCCGCGGCGAGCCGCTGCTCGGCGTCTCGGGGGCTCGGGTTCTCCTCGAGCATTCCCAACCACAGCCGGTCGGCAGCCGCAGCCATGGTCTCGGACAGGCCCCATGGATTGACGTCGAGCTGCAGGGGCCGGGTCCGGACCGAGAAGAACGACAGGGGACAGAGCAAGGCCCGCGCCTGGACGACCAGAGGGGCGCTCACTCCTTCCAGCACCCGGTTCAGAGAGGTCTCGACGAGCGCGAACCAAGCCGACCCCAGCGTCTTGTCGAGCCGCTCCGGGGAGAAGGTGCGCGAAACCAACCCCCGCGCCCGGGACTTCTTCGATTCCAGGTGCGAGAGGGTTCCGAGCAGGCCCAAGGCGAGGTAGGCAGCGGTGGAACCGGCGCGCAGATCCTCGTCGCGCAGCCTGGAGAAGAGCGCCACCAGCCGGTCGAAGAGAGGCCCGCCATGGCCGCGTGAGACCCAGGCCTCGATGAGGCCGCAGTCGAGCGCGGGATCGAGCCTGATGGCGCGAGCAGCGACGGGCAGCCCCGGGGCGTTGTCCGTGAAGGCGCCCAACGAGTAGGTCGCCGGTCGCAGGCCTCGCGAGCCCAGCTCCACCTCCCCATGGGACGACGCCGGCGCCCTGCCTTCGCTCTCTCGGCGGCGATGGAGCAGATCGGCCAGATCGTCGGTGGCCAGGTCAGCGAGGTCGTTGAAGTCGTCGTCGAAAGCGAAGGGGATTCCGTGCTCGGCCGTGGGGTCCCCGAGTCGGAAGGGGAGGGCCCTGACGATCGGCTCCACCCAGGTGGCGAGGTCGAACCCCGGAGACGCCAGCAGAACCTTGTAGACCTGGAGCTTCTCGGTCGCCCAGTCGCCCCTGACCCCCGGCGAGCCCAGCACGGCGTCCTCCGAACCTTCACCCCTCACCGAGCGCGAACGATAGCACGCGTCTCAGGGTGGGGCGCGGGCAAACACTTCCGTCAGCAGCACGCTTTGCGTACCTCTGCGCTGCACGCGGGCCACGCCGATCCCCACGAGCTCCACCTGGGGATCCAGGATATTGACGAGGTGGCCAGGGGAGGCCTCGATGGCTCGGTGCGCCTCGAGGGCGGAAGCGGCCTCGCCCAGATTCTCCGCGACCTTCTGGAAGGAGAAGCCGGCACGGGTCAAGCGCTGCACGAGGTCGCCGCTGACGGGCGAGACATGGGCGAAGTAGCCCAGGCGCGCCATCTCGTGCGAGTGCTCGGTGGCGACCGAATCGAGCAGGCTGCTTCGGGCCAGGGGCGCGAGTCCGGCGGCGCGTCGACGGCCGTTCAGGGCCGAGAGGACCTGGTTCTCGGCCTTCCCCTGATCGGCCTGCTCCGGCTCCTCGGCCTCCGCAGGAGAGGGGGACGCCTCTGCCTCCGGCCGGCTCGAGCCGGCGAGAACCCGGAACAGCGCCGCGACCTCCGGGCCCTTGGCGCTCTGGGCCACCACCTCCACGGTGTAGTTTCCGGCGCGAGGAAAGCCGACCCTCGCCGCGAACTGGTTTCGCCGCTCGACGGCGATGGGCTCGGGGCGCTGAACGCCCGCGGGCCCGGTGACGAAGACCCGCGCGTCGTACAGCGGAAACACCACCTCGCCCTCGAGGAGGGCCGACTGGCCGACCTCCAACGCCCGCGGGAAGGGCTTGAGCAGGGCGCGGCGGTCGACGAAGAGCAGCACCGCTGTCCCTGAGCTCCCGCGGCGGGCGAACCCCAACCCGAAGCGCGTCGCGGAGCTCGTGGCGAGGTCGCTCCGTTGCGCCAGGGAGTCCAGGGCGCGCTCCGGAGGAGAGGCCCTGACGGCGACGGCGCGTGGCGGCGGATCCCATCCTCCAGCCTCGGACACGACTCTCGCCACCGATTCGGCCTCGATGGCCGGCTTGACTCCGACCAGGAGCCCCTTCTCCGCCAAGGCCTGTGCCGCCTTCGCGAGGACGGGGTCGGTTACCGGAGCTGGCTGGCGGGCCTCCTGATAGGCGCGGACGATGGCCTGCTCCACCCGGGACTCAGGGCTGCCGCCGTCCGGGGCGGGCGCAGGGGCGGCGCCGAGGAGGATGGCGGATAGCAGCGCCCGGCAGCCGGTGTGGTGGAGAAGCCTCACCTGGACCCGACCTCTCTCATGAAGCTGAGCTTGCGCACCGCGTTGCGCCCCAGGCGGGCGTTCAAGCGGGTCACCAGAACCTGCTGCTCGTACTCGAGGTCCATGATGAACTCGGGGTCTGCGCTGACCGTCAGAGTGCCCTCCGACAGCCGCACTGGCCGCGAGTGGGCGGCGAGGGCGGCTCCCACGGCTTCGGCCCAGACCGGAGTGAGCACATCGCCGGGGCCGGCCTCGGCGACCTGGCGCAGCGCCCTCGCCAAAGGGCCCTTGGCGTCGGTGAACTCGGAACGGGCCATGTACGGGGGTATCCCCCTCGCGGCAGACCTCGTCAAGGCATGGCGGTTGAAAACCTCGGGCACCTCGTGCACGATCCCCGGGTGCCGCGCGACCCGCGCGGCGTTTCGTTTGCAGGGGCGCATGGCCAATCAGGAGTCCAAAGGGGAAGCGAGCAAGCCGGCGGGACCCGCGGGTCCGGTGACGGGCAAGACCGAGCCCTCGGTCGAGCGGCCGGCGAGCACCCGTGCGCAGTGGATCGCCCGGGCCCTCAACTTCGCCATCCTGGTGGGCATCGTCGCCCTGCCGTGCTTCTACCTGCTCACCCCGGGGCTCATCAGCCAGCGCATCCCCTACGACGACGAGTCGATCGGCCAGTTCTCCAACACCGTGGTCAAGGCCACGCGTGACTATGACATCCCCGATGACGAGACCACGCGCCGCAAGCGCGAGGAGGCGCGCGACGCGATCCTCCCGGTCTACGACTACGACGTCACCGTCTCCGATGCGGCCGTGGAGCGGATCCGCTCGGCGTTCAGGCACATCCGGGCAGCGGGGCGCGAGCTCGAGGCCAGGCTGAAGCTGCCGCCGCCGGCGGAGCCCCGGCTCGAGGACCCCAAGAAGCGGCCGGTGCGCAAGGACGATGGGCAGCCGTCGACCCTGCCCGAGCCCCTGGCGCGGTTCTACGGCGAGCAGCGCGAGGAATGGCAGAGGAGGCTGGAGACGCACCTGGACGACGAGACGTTCCAGGCCTTCGCCGAGGTCCGCTTCTCCGAAGACGTCCAGCGCGAAGCCGAGCGCCTCGTCAGCCGCGCGACAGGTCAGATGATCGCCGAGTATCGCGAGCCGTTGAGCGTCTCGGCCGGTCGCGGCATCGCCGTGCGCCAGAAGAGGGGCGGGGAGGGGCTCACCGAGGCCATCCCCGAGCGCGTGCTGCTCGACGTCTCGGGCATCCGCGATCAGAGCGAGGTGCGCCAGGAGGCCGAGCGCTCGGCGACCGAGCTGGCGTCCGAGATCCCGCTGTCGCTGCGGCGCGCCCTGGCCGTGCTCACCTCGCGGCAGGTGCGGGCCAACCTGCGCTACAACCGCGAAGAGACCGAGGAGCGGCGGCGCGGGGCGACCGAGTCGGTCAAGCCGGTGGTCATCCAGCTCAAGAAGGGCGAGAGGATCATCGGCGACGGCGAGCGGATCGAGCATCGCCATCTGGTGATCTTCGCCGCCATTCGCGATCAGACCAAGGTCGAGGACAACCTGCTGGTGCGCATCGGAGGCGGGCTCTTCGCCGTCCTGGTGGTGGTGGTGGTCTACGGCTTTGCGCGAGCCTCGCTGCGCCGCTTCCGCCCCACGCGCAAGGACGCGCTGCTGGGCGCCCTGGCCATGGTGGCCATGTTGGGGCTGGTGAATCTGTCCATCACCGTCGCCGACGCCATGCGTGATCGCTTCCCGCAGATCGGCAACGAGGCCCTCTATTACGCCGCCCCCTTCGCCGCCGGGGCCATGCTCATCCGCTTCGTGCTGACCAGCGAGGCGGCGGTGGTCTATGCGGTCGCTTTCTCGGGGCTGTCCGGCATCCTCGTCGGCAACTCCCTGGAGTTCGCCCTCTACGCCCTCATCGGCTCGCTGGTCGCGGCCTCCCGCGTCGCCCGGGCCAAGGACCGCGCCACGCTCTTCCGGGCCGGGCTCTACACCGGCGCCGTCAACGCGGTGGCGGTGCTCTGCTTCGCGCTGCTCTCCAGCAAGCTGGACGGGTGGGGCACCAGCTTCGCCTGCATCGCC
>JACRCT010000562.1 GCA_016218885.1 Deltaproteobacteria bacterium
GGCCGAGCGGCGGGTGGACCAGGCAAGAGCTGAGCTGGAGAAGGAGCAGCGCGATCTGGTGGGCAAGGTGCGCGCCCTCCATGCCACGGTCTTGGGGCTGGACGCGCAGATCGCCCTCGCCCGGACAGGCCTCGAGCGCCGGGATCAGCTGCGCTCGCTCACTGGCCGGCGGCTCGAGCAGCACGCGGCGACGGTCCTCGACCAGAGCCTGACCGACCTCGACTACCTCGACGCGCTCACCGGGCTGCAGGAGCTGGAGAGCCGTCGCCGGCAGGTCTTCCATGAGCTCTTGGTGCAGCTCGGCCTGTCGCCGGGCTCGTCGCTCGAGCTGGCGGGAGCGACCTTCGAGTGTGCTGCTCCGCCAGCGGATCCCGGACCACTGCTCGAAAGGGCCAAGTCCCAAAGCCCCCGGCTGCGCAGCTTCCAGGCCCGGCAGGCGGAGGTGGACGCCGAGCGCTCGCGGTTGAAGCTGGAGCTCGTGCCGTGGTTCGAGCACGTGCAGCTCTCCTACGTGTTCCGGGCAGAGAAGGATCCGGCCTACCTGGCGCTGCGCTTCGGGATCACCCTGCCGCTGCTGGACTGGAATGGCGCCGAGCTGCGAGCGGTGGCCGCCAAGCGGGCGCGGATCGACCAGGAGTATCGGGCGGAGACCCAGGAGCTGGCGAGCCGCGTCCGGCGGGCGCTCGAGGAGCGGGCGGAGCAGGCCGAGCTGGTGCGGCGCTACCGCGAGGCCGAGCCGGTCCTCGAGAACGGCTTGAAGCACCTGGGGCGCGCGCTGGAGTTGGGGGAGGCCGACCTGCTGCAGATGGCGCTGCTCCAGACTCGGGTCCTCGCCGCGTCTCGGGCTCGCCTCCGCGCGACGCTCGAGTGCCGGCTCACGCAGATCGAGCTGGAGAGGCTGGTGGGAGCCGAGGTGCCCGAGGCGAGGTGAGCGAGGCTACAGGCTGCGCCTGGCCGATGCGGCACGTGCGGTGACAGTCCGTTCGAACGGACTCCTCTCGTCGGGCCCAGGCCCCTGTTACAAGAAGCCCAGGCCATGCCACCAAATGCAGGTGGGCATTTGGGTCCCGCACAAGCCGGCCTTCCCCCAAACGCGGCGCCCGTGGTACGTCGCCGGGCTCTGATCTCGTGGAGCCTGCCATGGCCCGGTTCAAGAAGCCCAAGTCATCCTCGGCCAAGAAGAAGCCGCCCAAGCCACCGCCCGATGCCGGGACCTGGCCCCTACTGCAGGCCTACGCGCCCTGGCGCGACTGCTGGAGTGCAACGGCCTGCGGCGGCGCCTGCGTGCTGAGGCGAGCCCCCGACGGCCGCGTCGCTGCCGCGGTCTTCGCCATCGAGCTGATCCACGGGGGCCTACAGTACGCTGGGAGCTACCTCCTGGAGCCCGATGAGACACCCGAGAGCTACCTCGCGAGGCTGAAGGGTGTCCTCCCGCCAATGGCGCTCTCCTCTCCCGAGGATGCCGCCAACTTTGCGTGGGCAGCACGCGCGTTCTCGGAGAGGGAAGGCGCCTGCACCGACCACTTCGACTTCGAGTTCTCGATGCTCCCGGAGCCAAGGAAGACGCCCGAGGCGCTCGTCTCGTGGCTCTTGCACGGCGCCACGCCCGACAGGCTCTCGGACATCTGCCAGCGCAACTTCGAGCCTGGTCTCCCCACGGGCCAGGAGGCGATGTGCCTCACGACGATGACCTTCGCCGTCCCCGACCTGGACGCAGCGATCGCTGCTCTACGCAGCGCCGAGCCCGACTTCAGCGAGGACGAGCAGAAGGCGTTCGTCTGGACCCGGGAGTACCCCAAGGGGCACTGGAGCGGAATGGCGGGCTCAGGCCACCGCCAGGTGATCGGCTCCATCGGCCTGCGTGGTGGTCAACTTGTCGCCGAGGTGAACACGCTGACCTGGGGCTGGGTGCTGGCGCTCAAGCTGCGTGACATGGTCCCCGAGGTGCGGATCGTCGGCGCGGATTGGAAGGACACCGCAGCGGCAGCAGGTGAGTCGAAGAAGCGGTAGTCGCCAGGAGCACGAGCGTGGGCAAGAGGAAGCACGGCGACGTGGTGAGGTTCCCGGGTGAGGCGAAGTCGTCCCGCCGTGCCGGCTCCGGACCGGAAGCTCTCGGAGGTCATCAAGGAGTTGGGGCTGCGCCTCCTCAAGAGGCCGGACGACGCTGCTTCGCTCCCTGCCGTCCAGACCGCGATACTCCTCGCGAGCGCCGCCTGGAACGATGCCCTGGGCGATCCGGCTCTTCGGAACCGGCACAAGGAGGCGTTCAAGACGATCGACCCACCGTGGTCGGAGCTGACCTCCACGGACACGGACCAGCTCATCGCCGGCCTGGTCGAGTACAAGCAGACGCAACCAGCGCTTGACCCGGGGGCCGACGCGGATGGAAGCCCGGGAGGAGCTGCGGGAGGTGCTGGAGTCTGCCCAGGCACTTCACTTCACCCCCACCCGATTCGTTAGAGGGGAAGCGTTGACCTGCTCGGGCGCGGTTCCGAAAAGCTCGTCAAGCTCGATATGGCGGGTAACTGCTGGTGATTGCAGGGAAAAGTCAACCCATTGTCGGTGCGCAACCTCGCAAGAGCCTCTTCAGCCAAAGGTGAAGAGCCAGCAGCCAGGGCTGAACGCGAACACGGAGACCGCGATGACGAACCCCATCAGTCGCTACAGGTCGAATCCCCAGCCGTCCGTCCAGACTCAAGGCAGGCGCGTCATCGAGTCGGGGAAGACGTCCCAGAGCGGCGGTAGCAACCCGGTCCATGCGCAATACATGCAGGATCAATTCAGCTACCAGCCAGGCTACATGGATGGCCTCCAGAACAGCGGGCAGAGCCTGGTGCGTTCGCCGCAGTACCTGAACGCCTACTCACGTGCCGGCCCGAGCGACCGCATGCTGCTCGATCAGCTCAAGAGCCTGCCGAATGCCACCGCTGCGTTCGAGGCCTATCAGTGCCTGCGCGGCGGGGCGCAGAATCCGGCACGCCTGAGCGACGGCATGGTCCACGACTTGACGATGGGGGTGGCCAACTCGCGCGGCGTCTCTCAGGTGGGCACGGAGGGCCTGTTGAGCCCGAGCCACGTCCGGAACGTCAAGGACGCGCTCCTGGGCATGCCGCAGCAGCAGTTCGACCAGTTCGCGTCGACCTATGGGAACGCCAGCGAGTCCAGCGCGGGCGTCGAGCGGCAGCTGCTGCTCAAGGCCGTCGGCGCGCGCTCTTCGGCGCTGGGGGGCGGCGATGCCGGCCAGGCCTCCAGCGCGATGGGCGAGGTCGTGCGGTTTGGACAAGCCGTCAGGGGTCTCGGTGCCGATCAGCTCATTGAGGGCACCTCGATGCTGCAAACGGCAAATTCCATGGGTTATGCCCAGAAGTACAATATGTCCTGCCCGAGCGCCGTCAGGATGACGTTAATGGGCGAACAGGATCCGGTCTTCGCATGGCAGGTCAGATCGAACAGCCAGATGGAGAACGCCGCAATCGAGCAGAGCTTGGTGCTTGGCAATGGCAAGACCCTCGATGCCCTGGAAGACGGGCAGTCGATCAATGACATCAATCGGTTGTATGGCACCCAGGCGCTCGATCCCAGGAAGGAGTACGTCGCCTACAGCGTCACCAATGGCTCCCTCCCGGGGTACCTGAACCAGGCGGCCACTGCCTTGCGTGACGGTGGGGACGTGCCGTTCGTCGTGACCTATTCCAAGGGAGACGGCACTTTCGGGGGCCACAACCTCTCCATTGAAGGGGTGGAAGGGAGAAATGGCCAGCGTTTCTTCAAGGTCCATGACAACGGGTCGGGTGGCCAGACGAAGTTGGTTCCGGAGCAGGATCTGCTCAACGGAAGCTTCCTGCAGAAGCACTTCGGCTGGAATGAAAACTATTCCGATTTCAGCGTCGTCTCGATGAATATCCCCAGGAACAAGATCCCTGCTGCGAAGCAACAAGGGCCTGTCGTGGTCCAGGACCCCAAGGTGCAGCAGCAGCAGGCCTACGAGGAAGAATGGGTCCAGCAGGGTCGTCCTACCAGCGCCGATCTCGACGACGACATCGAGATCGATGAAGACAACAACGACGACATCGGCTTCGACGACGACTGGTAGGGCTCATCA
>JACRCT010000555.1 GCA_016218885.1 Deltaproteobacteria bacterium
TCTCGCGAGCGCGCTCGGCAGCTGGAGATTCGTGCCAAGGAGAAGCTCAAGCAAGAGCTCGTCACCTTGGTCGGCGACCTCTCCATCGACGGGCTCTCGCAACCGCGGATGGCTGCAGAGGCCTGAGCACCCATCCGCTCGAGCAAGCGCGGATAGGTTCGTTCAGGGCAACGCGCGCATCAGCTCGTGCCTCGTCCTCCAGCCCTGAAGAGCTGGAGGATGGGCACCGGCGCACCCTGGGCCTCGAGCTTGTCGGAGGCGGCGGTGAGGCGCGCCGAGAGCTCGTGGAGGGAGGCGTTCGCGGGCGCCCTCCCCGCCCCCCGCTCGCAGAAGAAGGTCCGGCAGCCGAACGGCCGGTCCGCGTAGACCGAGCAGCGCAGGCCGCTCTCATCCAGGAAAGCACAGGCGCCGTCTGCTCTCGGCTCGGGCCACCCCCTGCCCTGCGCCCCCAATGACCGGGATAGGCGCAGCTGCTCCAACGGCAGCAGGTAGGGCACCCTTCCAGTGCGCGCGAGCAGACAGCACTCGCCGCTCTTGGGGCAGGAGAAGCCGGCCAGGATCTCCTCGACGCGACGGTAGACGAGCTCGAGCTCACGCAGAGCGCGGCGCTCGACGACGACGCGGGGCTCGGCCGGCTCGTACTCCTCGCTGGGCTCGTGGCGGGGCATCGAAGCACGGGGTCGCGCGAGAAAGCCCCGCCGGCACTCCCAGGGGAGCGCCGGCGGGGCCGAGTCCACTGAAGGGTTGCTGCTCCGCCTGCAGAGATCAGTTCTCGACCGTCATGAATGACCGGTACAGCTTGAGGAAATCGCTGAGCTTGAGATTGAAGATGCCGTCGTTCTCCCCGTTGCCACGGGGCTCGCTCTCGCCCCAGGGATTGCGCAGGGTGACGAACCTGCTCCCCTCCTTCTCCAGGTAGCCAAGGATGGAGTAGGCGTGGTCGGCATAGACGCCGGTGTTGGTGTAGCGGGCGCTCTCGTCCTCACCGAAGGTGCCGGCGCCGGCGGGGCGCTTGCCGTCCACGGCGGACTTGATCTCGTTCCACATCGAGTCCTCGTTGGAGTAGGCGCACATCTCGGACAGGCCTCGGGCGCCCAGACAGGCTTCCCAGACGTCGGTGGAGCGACCGCCGTTGCCGATCGCGTCGTAGCTGCCCTTCCACTGGGCGTAGGCCTTCTCGACCAAGGGGAACCACAGCTCCATGCTCTTCTCGGTCTTGTCGCCCCCCGAGGAGCCGTAGAGCGGGCCGCCCCACGCGCGGGCGTACAGATCGCCGTCGACCGTGACCGCCACGTCCTTGTACTTGCCGCTCGACCAGTCCCGCTTCTTGAAGGTCACGGTGTAGGAGCCATCCCCGTTGTCCTTGATCATGTTCTCGATGGCTTCGGGTCGGCACTGGGCCAGGGCCGCCATGGCGGCGGGGAAATAGCAGTCGCCGATCTGGCCCTGCTCGACGTCGTCGGGCTTCACGCCGTCCTTGAAGAGCGGGCCGGTGAAGCGCTTGAGCTGGAAGCGGGGCTTGCCGTTGGCGTCGAGCTCGTCCTTGTGCAGAGCGGGATCGGGAATGTCGACACCCGGGCCAGGGCCTTCGCCACCACCGGGGACGGTGAGCGCCGGGCCCGCCTCGAGCGCGAAGTCGGTGTTGTTCTTGCCGTCGCTGGAGGCGACCTTGATGACGTCGCCGGCCTTTCCGTTGAGCTTCAGATCCTTGGGAAGCTGGCCCTCGCCGTCGATCTGGACGGCCGTCTTCTCGCCCGTGCGCACGTTGGTGAATTGGAGCTTGGCGTTCGGCTCGCTGATCTGCCGGCTGGCGTTGATGTTGGTGACCGAGATCTTGCCGTCGCCCAGGTCGGCCAGGCCGATGCGGAAGAGCGCAGCCTGCGCGTTGCGAGTGTCGGCGACACCGGTGTTGGCCTGAACGGTCACCCATTCCCCGACCTTGCCCTGGTCGTCGCGGGCGCGCATGCGGATGATGTCGCCGGCCTGCATCTCCGGCATCGGTCCGCTGAACTTGCCCGTCGCGTCGGTCTTGCCCAGCACGAAGGTGTCGTCGTTGTGCAGCCTCTTCTCGGGGGCGGTCGAGAGGTTGATGGCCTCGATGGTGACATTGGGGCCCGCCATCCCGGCGATGCCGTTGCGCTGGTCGGCGGTCAGGACGATCTTCAGCGGGTCGAGGGAGGCGGTGTCGAGCGGGGCCCGACCGACCGCCGCCTCGAGGAAGTTCTTGGCGGATGCCGAGAGGGGCACCGTGCCCTTGTCGAGGATGGTGCACACGTCTTTCTGCTCGCCCTTCGACAGGCCGGCGAGGACGATGTCCAGCTGCTGTTGCCGGGACAGCCCCGGTGCGCTCAGGGCTACCAACGTCTTGGTGAAAGTGCTCCTCGAGCTGTCGCCCAAGGCGGCCAGGATCTGCACCAGGTTGGAGTCATCGATGGTCTGGTTGGCCGACTCCATCTGGTTGTAGAGAGAGCTCAGCTTCGTGTCGCGAATGCTGATTGGCATGGATTGTCCCCTGATTCAGGCCCACGAGGATCGGGCGTGGGCTGTGGTTGGATTGAGGGCGGTCGGAAGGGCTTGCCCAAGAAGAGATGGCTGGAGCGCGGCGATGACCCCGCGGGCCGCTCTCGGCTAGCGTTTGTGCGCCTGGAGAGCCTGGAGAATCCGGTCGAGCGACCAGCTGTCGGGCCCGTATCGGCCAAGGATCACCGGGTTGGGCTTGGAGGCGTCGAGAAGGAACGGTCCCTTGTTCCCGACCCGGAGCGCGTAACCCGCCAGCGGCTTCTCGACCACGAGCTCCTTCGATGCAGAGGCGCCCTTGTGAACCTTGGCCACCTTGAGCTTCACGGTCTGGCTCGCCGCCCTCTTCCCGGTGCTGGTCGTGCCTGGAGGCGCGTCGCTCTGGGGCTGGATGGGACCGGTGGCCAGGACGGCTTCGACCTCGGCCTCGATCACCAGCGCGGCTTTGGGGAGGACCTCTTCGATGGGTTCGGGAGGAATGGCCACTGGAGACCTCGCTTCATGCGCGTGGAGTTCAGAGACTTTGTTTCGATCGCTCCCGGTGCCTTAAGAAGCATCTCGGGTGCTACAAGGTGGTTGGCGCGAGCACATTGTCGCACCCATTCCAAAAAAGTTGCCAGAAGTGCTACCCACGGCGCGCTTCCTGCTGCTCCAGGCCTGATTACGCATATTTGCGAGGCCATCAGGCGGGACCACCACGTCAGCTACTGGAGTCCCCCCGAGTGCATGAGCATCAGGGGATCGATCCCCATGTCCTTGAGCACCGCTTCCCACATCTGCGCGGGGGGCGTGGCCAGAACGTGGCGGCTGGATGGCTCAGCGGTGATCCAAGCCCCTTCCTTGAGCTCCTTCTCGATTTGCCCCGGGCCCCAACCGGCATAGCCGAGACAGAGCCGAAAGCGATCCGGCGGGCCTTGGAAGAGCAACCTGAGGCTATCGAGCGAGCCAGAGACGAACATCCCCTCGAAGAGCGGGATGGCCTCGGGGACCTCGCTGCGATCGTGCAGGACGAAGCCACGCTCCGGCTCGACCGGCCCGCCGACGAAGACGAACGACTCCTCGTAGCTGCGGCCCACCTGGAGCCCGTGACCGCGGGCGACGTCACTGAGCTTGAGCGGCGCTGGTCGGTTGACCACCAGCCCCATCGCGCCCTGATCGCTGTGCTCCAGCATCAGCACGACCGCGCGGTGAAAGTTGGGATCGCCGAGTTGGGGAACGGCGACGACGAAGCCGGGCGCTATCTCGCTCACGGACCCAGCTTGCTTTTTCGAGGCACGCAACGCAAGCGGCTTCAGGTCAGCGGCAGCCTGCGCGCTCCCTGATGCTAGAGTCCCGCGACCATGAATGCCCGCCTGACTGCCAGAGA
>JACRCT010000552.1 GCA_016218885.1 Deltaproteobacteria bacterium
CACAGCTGGCAGCCCTTGCCCTTGTAGAACTTGATGTTGGGGTCCATGACGAGGCCCACGTTCCTCATGGCCTGCAGCGCCAGGTTCATCCGGGTGCGCTCGGTGATGTCGCTGAAGATGGTGGCGAACAGGTTCGGGCCCGGCCGGAACACCGAGATGTCGAAGTGGCGGTCCATGGGCGGGAAGTGCGTCTCGAACCGATGGGGTGCCCCGCCCAGCGCCACCCGCGAGTACTCGGCCAGGTAGGGCGCGGCGGGTACCCCGTAGGCCTCCGTCGCCAGCCGGCCCACCACCCGGTCCCGGGGGATCCCCAGGATGGACTCGTAGGCGCGGTTGACCGCCAGGATGCGGTAGTCCGCGGGCGCGCCGGCCGGGCCCAGCACGAGCTCGTGGAGCGCGACCCCCTCGACCATGTGATCGAACATCGCCGCCAGGAAGGCGCGCTCATTCGGCTGGACCCCGAAGGGCCTGGGCGTGTCCCCCATGCCAACCTCCCTCCGCCTCGCCCGGCGCGGCGTCCTCTACCAGTTCAGACGACTTCAGACCCCAGGCCCCAGGTCATGCAGGGCCTCGCGTTCCTGGAGCTGAGGTCTGAAGTCTTCGCCACTCTGCGCACGCCCTCACGCCTCAGGGATACCAGCCTGCCTCAAGCCTGCTGCGGCTGCGACTGATCCCTGGGCAGGATGCGGAGCAGCTCGCTGGGCATGGTCACGCCCTGGTTGATGAGGAAGCTCGCGTAGCGGGAGAGCGCCACGTAGGAGCCGTCGTTGGAGGCGCGGCGCAGCTGCGCCATGTCGGCCTCCTCGGAGATGGCGTCCTTGACCTTCTGGCTCACCACCAGCAGCTCGTACACGCCCACCCGGCCCTTGAAGCCCTCGCCGCCGCACAGCTGGCAGCCCTTGCCCTTGTAGAACTTGATGTTGGGGTCCATGACGAGGCCCACGTTCCTCATGGCCTGCAGCACCGAGTCCTCGTGCGTGGTCTCCACCCGGCACTGCGGGCAGATGCGCCGCACCAGCCGCTGGTTGATGACGCCCAGCAGCGCCCCGCCCACCAGGTACGACTCCACGCCCATGCCGCGCAGGCGGGTGACCGCGCTGAGCGTGTCGTTGGTGTGCAGCGAGCTGATGACCATGTGGCCGGTGAGCGCCGCGTTGCACGCCAGCCGCGCCGTGACCGCGTCGCGCGTCTCGCCCACGAAGATGAGGTCGGGGGCCTGGCGCAGGAACGCGCGCAACACCTCGGCGAACCCCAGGTGCGCAACCTCGTCGACCTGCACCTGGCTCACACCCGGCAGGTCGTACTCCACCGGATCCTCCACCGTGCAGATGGAGAGGCCCTGGTTCATGCGCTCGCGCAGCGCGGCGTAGAGCGTGGTCGTCTTGCCGGAGCCGGTGGGGCCAGTCACCAGGATGAGCCCCGTCGGCTGCTGGAACAGCTTGCGCACCACCGTCGCCACCTTCTCGGCGAGGATGAGCGAGCCCAGCTGCTGGTTGATGGTCGAGCTGTCCAGCACGCGCAGGGTGACCTTCTCGCCGTAGCGCGTGTTCACGGTCGCGACGCGCAGGTCGAAGCCCTTGCCCCCCACCTCCATCGAGATGCGGCCGTCCTGCGGCAGCCGGCGCTCGGTGATGTTGAGCGAGGCCAGCACCTTCATGCGCGAGACCACCGGCGCGTGCACCGACTTGGGGAGGGCGCCCTCGCGGGTGACCATCCGGCCGTCCACCCGGTAGCGGATCATCACGCCCTTGCGCTCGGGCTCTATCTGGATGTCGGAGGCGCCCCGGTCGATGCCCTCCACGAGGATCTGGGTGACCAGCAGCGCCGAGTCCTGGCTGTTGGCCGCGGCCGCCAGGTTCTTGGGATCCTCCTCGACGAGGCTGGTGGTGAGGTAGTTGACCTGCTTGGCGAGGTTGGCGATCGACGGGCGGGCCACCGCCTTGGGGGCCGCGCCGGAGAGGGCCGCGTTGCAGAAGGTGTTGTAGTCGTTCTCCTGCACGGCCAGCACGCGGATCTTCTGGCCGTGCAGCAGCTGGCGGATGTCCTCCAGGCCGATCTTGTTGGCGGGGTCGGGCGTCGCCAGGGTCACCACGCCGTGGGCGTGCGCCACCGGCAGGTAGCGGTGCTTCTTGATCAGCGCCACCGGCACCAGCTCCAGCATCATCGGGTCGAAGTTGCGGCCCTTGAGCGTGCCGAACTCGACGGCCTGGTTGCGGTTGAGCTCCTCGGTGCGCTTGGCGAGCACCGCGGCGATCATCAGGCCGACCTGCGGGGCCGCCTGCACCAGCTTGAAGAGGATCTCCCGGGAGAGGACCAGCAGCTTGGTGTCCTCGAGCGCCTTCACGGTGGCCGAGCGCGGGGAGCCGGTGACCAGCGCCATCTCGCCGAAGGCCTGCCCGTTGCCCAGCCGCGCCAGCTCGACCGCCAGGCCCAGGGCCTTGTCGGTGAGGAAGATGGAGACCTCGCCCGAGACGATGAGGTACATCGAGTCGCCCGGGTCGCCCTCGTTGAAGATGACCGTGCCGGCCTTCACGGCGCGCTCGGCCAGGCGGGCCTCGAGCTGCACCTTCAGCTGCTGCGGCAGCGGCCGCAGGATGTCCACCTGGTCGAGGATGCTGGCTACGTCGGTCGGTTGCTCAGCCATTCGAAGGTCCTGGCGCTGGAGCGAACCTGCTCCATCACGCGCGTGAGAGGTCTGTGTGCTCGGCGGGGGACAAGCCCCGGGTCCTGCGTCCACCGACGGTGGGTCTGAAGAGCAGCCTCCGTCTCCTCCGTGTCTCGCTGTTCGCTAGTTCCGCTTGTTCGCCTGGCGCAGGCGCTCGGCGAGGGTCTTGGTGAAGAGGGTGTAGATGCGCAGCGCCGCCGCCTCGTGCGTGTACAGGTACTGCTGGAAGCGCAGGCGGGAGATGAACATGCCCCGCACCCCGCTCTGGGCCACGACCCGGGCCGAGGTGGGCGCCTCGTCGACCAGCGAGAGCTCGCCGACGTATTGGCCCTGCTGCAGGCTGGCCAGCGGCACGACCTTGGCGCCGTCGACGCGGAGGACCTGCACGGTGCCTGCACGATGACCACCAGGCCCGCGCCCTGCGCGCCCTGCTCGATGATGGTGGTGCCCGGCTGGTACTGGGTCTCCTCGGAGATGCGGTAGAGGTCCTTCATGTCCTGCAGCGCGAGCTCCCCGAAGATGGGGATCGCCTTGAGCTGGGTGTACGGGTCCGGCCCGCGCGCGGCCTGAGGCTGCTCCGGCTGATCGGCC
>JACRCT010000553.1 GCA_016218885.1 Deltaproteobacteria bacterium
ACCGATGCAGAGCGATACTCCGCTCAACGCTCGGATCGGTGCCTTCCCGTCCTTGGAAAACGTCTTCCCGACTTCTCTGAGCTCCATCACGACGACCTCCTTGTCATCCCATGCCGCCCTGTCCAGCCGCCTCCTCCGCCGCTTCGCCTAGGAGCACCGTCTCGCCCTCCTTCAGCCCCTCGACGATCTCCCAATGGCTCTCGTCCCAGCTCCCGGTCTTCACCGAGCGCCGGACGACGCCCTCGCCCTGAGGGCAGAGCACGTAGGTCTTGCCGTGAGCTCGTCGAACGGCGCGGCGCGGGACGGTGAGCACCCGCTCGCGGGCCTGGAGGACGATCTTGACGTTGGCGGTCATCTCCGGCCGCAGCGGCTGCTCCTGGGGAGGCGCAAACTCGACCACCACCACGTAGCTCACGACGTTGTCGCGAATCTCAGGCTTGGGACGAATGGCCGTGACCGTGCCTTCGAGCTCGCGTCCGGAGTAGGTGTCGACGGTGAAGCGCGCCCGCTGCCCCATCCGCACCTGCCCGATGTCCGTCTCGTCGACGTAGGCCAGAACCTCGAGGCGCTGGAGATCGACGAGGGTCATCAGGGTCGGGGCGGTCGAGCCGGGGGCCACCAGCTCGCCCTCCTGCAAGCCGATGGCGGCCACCACGCCCTCGATGGGAGCCACGATGCGAGTCTGCGCAATCTGGAGCTCGGCAAAGGCCAGGTTCGCGCGGACCTCGGCGAGCGCGGCGTGAGCCGTGGCCAGGCTCCGCTCGGCGAGGTCGAGCTCGCTCTGGGGAATGGCTTGATGGGCGGCGAGCGTCCGCTTGCGTTCGCAGTCGGCGCTCGCGAAGTCGAGGTTCGCGCGGGCGGACAGCAACGTCGCCGCCGCCTGATCGCGCCGAACGACGAGCTCACGGACATCCAGCTGTGCCAACAGCTGCCCCTTGTGAACGCGCTCACCTATCGCGACGTAAAGCCTTTGGACCTCGCCCGTGGCCCGGGAGCCGACGCGCACCTCGGCTCCGTTCTCCACTCGAACGACGCCCGTGGCTTTGACCACCGAGGTGAGATCCTGCCGCACGACCTGCGCGGAGTCTCTGCCCCGCTCAGCAGCTTCGGTGGAGCAGAGCGCCGCCTGGCCTACCCAGGCCAGCGGGATGACCGCTGCCACCGCCAAGACGACCCACTTCTTCACGGCGCACCCCTTGGTCGAACCTTCAAGAGGGAGCATGCGTCCGCGGCTTTTCCTGCCTATTTCCGACTTGTAACCAAGTGCAACCGGCCATACGCGTGCGCCCTGCGCCCTGCGCCCTGCGCCGTAGGCTCTAGGCCCGAGCGCCAGCGAACCAGCAACCGCCGCGTGCGGGCACACGCGAGAAGCCCTATTCGACTGCATCTCAGAGTCCCGTGCGACCGGATGACGACCGGTCGGGCTTCTCGCGCGTCTTGCACGAGACCTGTGCCGGACTCGCTGGCGCTCGCCGTCGCACTCCACGCCGTCCGGGGCTCTGCGCTGCCGGCTCGCTGGCGCTCGGGCCTACGGGCCTACGGGCCTACGGGCCTACGGGCCTACGGGCCTACGGGCCTACCAGCCTCCTCGGGGATCCGTCTTCCCGATGGCTGTTCCTGCTCGCCCCTGCAGCAGGGGGAGCGGGGCACTGGAAATCGGCGGGCTTCACCACATAGAGTCGCCCGAAATCGAAGGCGCTCAGGGGAGCGCCCGCCTTTCCAGGCAAGGATCCAGTCATGCCACGTACGGTCAATGGTCCCGGTGCGCAGCCGCGCGTTCCAGCTGCCTCGCCGCGCACGGAAGCGCCGGCCACGTCCCCAGCCTCGACCCCGGCGCCAGCAACCACGCCTCGGCTGGATGCGCTGGAGGTGCCCACCGGGCGCGATGCCACCAAGCTGGGCACTGCGACGCCAGCGCCGGCGGCACGCTGGTTCGGGGCGAAGGAGCTTCAGTCGCAGCTCGACGCCCTGACGCACTCGGTCGCTCGGCCCTCGAACCAAGTCGAGCTCCTGGTGAACGGCAAGGAGTCCTACACCCGGAGGTTCCAGAACATCGCCGAGGCCGACCTCGTCTTGATGAAGACCTACAACTTCCGGGACGACGAAACCGGACACAAGATGGTCGAGGCGCTCGGGCAACGGCTCGATGCCGGGGGCAAGGTCTTCCTTCAGTTCGACATCAAGGGCTACTACAAGAACCCGGTCGACGTGGCGGGCACGCGCCTGGGCTGGAAGGACGCGATCCCGCCGATGCTGAAGGTGCTCGTCGACAAGGGCGCGACGGTGATCCCCACCAACCTCCCGACCAGCCTGGCGGAGACCGTCTTCATCAAGGACCACGAGAAGTACCTCATCACCTGGAAGATGGGCGAGTCGCCCAAGGTGGTGATGGGCGGGATGAACATAGGCGACGAGTGGGCCTTCGGCGGCGACCCCACGAAGGCGGTCCCCTCGCTCGAGGGCCACGCCGGCTTCCGTGACACCGACGTGCAGCTGACCGGGCCCATCACCCGGGATGCCATCCAGGAGTATGTGGCGGACGTCGCCCAGCACTCCTCTGCGGAGTCGGACGCCTCCCAGGCGCTGCAGCACGCCCTCGGGGAGATGAAGGAGGCCGGGCGCGCTCCGCGCGAGGTGGGCTCGTCCTCCGCGCGCTTCGTCTCCAACAGCCCGTGCGAGGGCGAGAGCGGCCAGAACATCGAGAAGCTCTACTGCGCGCTGATGGCGGCCGTTCCAGCGGGAGAGACGGTGACGCTCTCCACGGCCTTCTTCCTGCCCACCGACAAGATCGTCGAGGGCATCGAGAAGGCGGCACGCCGTGGGGTCAAGTTTCGCCTGCTGCTCAACTCGGAGCAGTCGCCGGAGGCGGGGTTCCGGCTGGTGGCCAAGGGCGCCCAGAGCCTCTATCGCACGCTGTTCGAGGAGTGCCCCAAGGGGAGCTTGGAGATCTACGAGTGGGGCGGCAACAAGGAGGCCAGCGGGTTGCACCACAAGCTGGCCTCATTCGGCAAGGACGGCCCGGTGATGATCGGCTCGTCCAACCTCGACTACCACAGCTTGCGC
>JACRCT010000554.1 GCA_016218885.1 Deltaproteobacteria bacterium
CGCCCTCGCTCTTCTACTCGGGCGCACGGCACCTCTTCTGGATGCAGCACCTGGGGATGCCGGACGCGCTGGCCCTGGACAAGATCGATCGCGAGCCGCCCGGATTCCACCCCGCGTTCCCGCGCTTCCCCGACATCCGCGACCCGGTCCACTACCCCGTCCTCCCGGGCTTCGTGGCCACCATCGTCGCCTGGGTCACCCACACCAAGCTGCAGTGGCTCGATCCCATCGACGGTCATCACCTGGGGCTGGTCCTGTTGCAGGGAGTGCTGCTCGTCCTGTTCGGGCTCTACGCCTGCCGGCTGCTGGGCCGCGGAGCGGGGATCGTGGCCACCCTGGTCTGCGCGCTCTACCCCACCGTGTTGGGGCACACGCCGAACAACGCCAAGGACCTGCCCTGCGCGATGTTCTACGCCATTGCCCTCATGGCCACGGGCGTGGGCGTCCTGGAGGAGCGCGTGCGGCACCTCTATTCCGCGGCGGCATTCATCGGCCTGGGGTTGGCGGCCAAGCTCAACGCGGCCTTCGTCTTTCCCACCTTGCTCGCCTGGTCGCCCATCGCCTGGGCCCTGCTCTACCGACGCAGGAAGGCCATCCCGCGCAAGGTGGTGATCGCCTACCTCGCTGCGCCCTTCGTCGCGTTCCTGGTGTTCTTCATCACCTGGCCCTGGCTCTGGTACGGCGGGCCGCGCGACTGGTACGCGCACCTGGCCGAGTACGTGCGGTTCATGGCGAACTTCGGCTCGAGCGAGCGCAACGCCTTCACCGCCTATCCGGTCAAGGCGCTCGTCTTCATGACGCCGCCGCTGGTGCTCTCCGCCGCGCTCGTCTACGCGGCGATCGGATGGAGGGGCTCGCGCGAGAACCTGGTCCGCTGGGCGCTGCTGGGGCTGTGGCTGGCGGTGCCCATCGTGCGCATCGCCGCCCCGCGCTCCAACTTCTACGACTCCAACCGCCACTTCATGGAGTACGCGCCGGCCTTGTGCGCCATGGCCGGCTTGGGGGCGATGATCTTCGTGGACAAGCTTCGGGCCTGGCTCGAGCCGCGGCGGATGGGAGCGTTGGGCGTCGGCGCGGCCGGGCTGGTGGGGCTGGGGGCGCTGATCTGGCCGGTCGCGGAGTACCACCCCTACGAGACGACCTACTTCAGCTCCCTCATCGGCGGGCTGGGGGGGGCGCAGCAGAAAGGGCTCTTCCGCATCGGCCCGGGCCAGGACCCCCGCGTCAATGGCACGGAGGGCGATTATTGGTTCAGCTCCGCGCGTGACGCCTTCTATGACCTGCGCCGGCTCAATCCTCAGAACGCCCCCATCGGCATCTGCGGCCCGGGGCGCAGCCACGCGATGTTCAACATCCTCGACGAGCCACGCTTCCAGTTCGTGGAGGTTCCCGAACCGGGATTCGCTGACACTTCATTCCTTTATATCTCTCCGCGCGAAACGCTTTGTTGGTGGCGAGAGGTGCGGCGGTATGAATCGGAGCGTCCGTTGCTGAGCCGAATCGAACGAGGCGCTGGTCTCATCTATGAGATCCTTGGTCCCAAGGATGGGAAGAAGCACATCCCGTATTCGCCGGAAACCGAGTACGAGCGTAACCCTGATCCCCGCGACAAATACCAATATTGGAAGTACGAGCCCTGACTCGAGGCCCGGCCATGAAGATGGCGACGTTGCCCGCGGAGACCGCGGAGCCTGTGGTTGTGATACCGGCCCAGCGAGCGTGGGTCACCGTCGCACGCTGTGCGGCTATCGCCGCATTCGTCGTTGCGGTGACGCTCTTCTTCTTCTTTTTCCTAAAATCAAGGCACGGCTTGACGTGGGTGCTTCTTGACGCAACGTGGGACGATGGCCGCACCTTCTACAGGATTGCGACGGAGGGCTATCGGAACCTGCCGCTGACAGAGTATCGGGAGCTAGGGCTCTACCCGCTATTTCTCCGCCTCGTGCATCCGATTGCCGGGATCTATTCGCTGCTGGTCGTCAGCCTTGGCTTCTCGGCGCTCAACAGCGTCCTCTTCTACTTGATTCTGCGGCGCTGGTACGCGAGTGAGCGGGTGTCGTTTGCCGCTGCGCTGGTGTTGTCGGTCGCGAGGCAGCCGGTCTTCTTTATGCAGTTCATCAAGTGGCAGCTTCCCTCGATGACAATCTGCAATTCGATTCAGGGAAGCGAGGGCGTCTACCTGTTCGGATTGCTGGCGGCCTTCTATCTCTACAAGTCTGAGAGGGTCCCGCAGGCGTTCCTGTTGGTGGGACTTTCGTCCGTCACGCGAATGACCGGCATCATCGCGGCGGCTGGTCTCTGGGTCGACCTGGTGCGGCGCCGGCAATGGAGACGCTCGCTGTGGGCAGCCATTCCCTGTGCGATCTTGGCGAGCCATTTTGCTTACTACGCGTATCTTACAGGGGATTTCTTCGTCGTGTTCAAGGCGCATCATGCCTTCAATCATCTAGAGCATGCGTTCACCTATCCCTTCGCTGACCTGTTTGCCGCACTGCGGGGGCAATACAGGGAGCTCGGGGAAGGGTCGTGGGGGTGGGTCGTTATCTATGGATACTGTATTGGCGGATTGGGGATTCTTGCGATCAAGAGGGAATGGGCGCTGCTCCTGGTGACGGCCCCGATCTTCTTGCTCTTTCTCTGTCTGAGAGACTGGTCTCTTCATGGGCGCTACTATGAGACGCTCTTTGGTGTTCCCTTCGCTTACGCGATGCTCTTTGCGAGGCGTGGACGTGTGAACATTGGAGCGAGCCCCGTCTTGAAGGATGCTCCTGTGTCAAGAGCCGGGGCGCCTTCGTGATTGCAGAGAGCTGTTGGAGCGGCCCCAACTGATGTGGCCGGATGGGTGACAACGACTGGGGAGGATGCGGTTCTTAATCGCCCTAGGCCGCGTCGAGGCGCGAACTCACTTGCCGGCATCTCAATCGCGGCGCCCTATCTCCGACTGGTCTGCCGTGTAGACCATCTGATCGCGGCCGCGGACAACACAGGTCGGGTGGGATTCAGGCGGGCCCACATTCTGACGGTCGTGGCTCGGACACCAGTCGCCGCTGGAGCGCCCAGGACCTCCAGCGCCTGTACCAGGCTAGATGCCGATGAAGATGAGGTTCCGGCGCACCGCGATCAGGACGGCCAGCGCGCAGGCGAAGACGAGCGTCCTCGCCCATGGGCCGCGCGCGGCCAGTTCGCGGTCCATGGGGATGAGGACGAGCGGGACCATGAACATGAAGAGGCGCGCGGTCTCGCCCGCGAGTAGGGCGGTGACCGCCACGGTGACCACCTGCAGAAAGCCGGCGATGGCTATCGCCCGCTCCTGGCGGGGTTGGGCGCGCAGCAGACCGAACAGGAGCAGCAGCGGCGCAACCCAGCCCATGCCCAGCGCGAAGTCCTCGAGGTCCCAGTAGATGGATTGAGGATAGGTGCGCTTGGCGACCCAGGACTTGAAGTGCTCCTCGCCCTGCCAGGCGCTGCGGAACGTCGCGATGGGGTCGTAGTGCATCGTGAGCCACAGCGCGGCGTATATGAGGAGCAGGCCGGCGAGGGCCCAGCCCAGCTGCGTGAGCAGGTTGCGCGTGCGTCCCTGCTCGGCGTCCCACAGCCAGAGCATCACGGTGAGCGCGACCAAGAGGATGCCCAGGGTGAGCAAGGTGAAGATGAAGAAGGTGCTGGCGGCGATGACCATCCCGCAGGCCAGGGCTGCCAGCTTCCGCCGCTCCTTGAGGGCGATCGCCCACAGCCCCACCATCGCGCAGGTCACGATGGGGTAGAGCTGGTCGAACATGGGATGGATGATCACGATGCCGGGCATCAGCGCGAACAGGCTTGCTCCCCAGAACCCTCTTTCGGGGTCGCCGGTCATCACGGCGATGAACCAGCGGACGGCGAAGACGCCCAGGCTCGTCAACAGGGCTATCAGCAGCGCCGCGACCGTCGCCGCCGCCTCGGGGTGCCCCTTGTAGAGCCGGACGATGGCCAGGTGGAAGAGGATCGGTCCCGGTGGCTTGGTCTTCGAGCGGAAGCCAAGCTGCGACATGGCCTTGGGGTAGTCGCTCACCCACTTGGACAAGGAGAAGTCCTTCTTGGCATCCAGGGCGACGGCGTCGGTGAAGTAGCTGGTCGCGACGGGGTGCTGGATGACGTGAGCGCCCACCTCCAGGCTGAAAGGATCCTCACGGAGCCCGGCGGCGACGAGCTGCAGCAGGAAGAGGGACAGGGCCACGGCCTTGAGGGCTCGCCTCTGTGGCCAGCGGCCGAACGAGACCAGGGCGTGACCGAGAGCAAACGGGACGATAGCGACGGCGAAGCCGACCAGGACCCGTGGCCAGGCCAGCTGCTGCCATATCCACTGATAGTAGGAGGGGCCATTGACCCCCTCCACATGGTGGTTGAGCAACCAGACGACCACTGCGGTCGCGATGACGCAGAGCAGGAGCTTGAGGTATCTCATCGTCCGCCTGAAGACGGGTGGAAGTCCGGCCCATCTTCCCCGGCGAAGCGGTGCAAGGCCACCCTGATCTGGCGGTCGCTTGGCTGGCCGACGAGAGGCCTCGCTGGACATCCGAGGATGTCGGAGTTCGACCCCGCGCCGGCGGTCGTGATCCAAACCCAGCCCGAACGAAGATCGCCCCCCGGCCCGGGCCGTGGTATCCGCGGGCGTCGACGTGCCAGGCTTGGTCCGCTGGGAAGCCATGGAGGCTCGCCTGGTGAGCGCGGGGGCGCTGGTCGCTGGAGGGGTCGTCCTGCTTCTCCTGGCGATCTGGCGCGCTCAACGGGAAGGTCGGCCCATCAAGACCGCTCACGCCGGCGCACTGGCCTTGCCGCTGATGTACCCGGTGCCAGCGACCTCGGCGAGCTACACGCTGTTCACGCTACTCCCCATCCATTTCGTGCTTGCTGAGCTTCGGCGGGAAAGGGCCAAGCCAGGGGAGCCCCTCATCGCCGCGGCGCTCATCGGGGTCTGCCAGACGCCGCTCACTGCGTGGGTGTTGCGCGGCGGGCCGGTAGAGGTGCTGACGCCCGTGTTCAGCTTGTCGGTGGTCGCTCTTGCGGCCCTTTCGCCGTGGCTCGTGTGGCGGCGGCCCGCGCTCGAGCCCGCTCCAGGGTCGGAGTCAGACGGCGCCACGTCGATCCGCTGACCGCGCTTGCCGCCCCGTCGTCCTACTTGAGCAGTAGCACCGCGCTATTGGGGAACGCGAGCGTCGCGGAGAGGCTCGACCCGTCGGGGCTGGTGTTGAGCGCGCTCACGAGGTCCTCGTCGGTCCCCAAGGTCGCCACCAGCCGGTAGTCGTCGGGGCCGTTGAAGGGGGCCCGGTGGGCGGCGACGGCGACCAGCGTCCCGTTGCTGGCGCCCAGGTAGATCACCGAGCCGTCGGGGCTCACGGCCACCGCGCCGATCCAACCGGCGTATCCCGAGAACGGCATGGGAGAGGCGTAGTCGCCGTCGAGCACGAGGTGGCCGGTCCCCGCCCCCTGGCACCTCGTGTCCGTGTCGCTCTCACACAGCGGCCGGGCGGCGATGGCGATGGTGCGTCCGTCCCGCGACGCCGAGAGGCCGGTGGTCTCCCAGGCGTCGGGCAGGCGAATGGTCCCGGCGAGCCCACCGCCGATCCCGACCACGGCGGCGGCGGTCGTGAAGCCGTCCTCGCGGGTGGATTGGGGGACGAGGACGAGCCCTGCGCCCTCCGCGACCGCGAAGGCCCGCGCCCCTGCTGGCGCCGAGAGCCCGCTGGGTAGGGGCACTCTGCAGCTCGCGGGCAACGGGACGTCAACCCCGGGGCTCTCGCAGCCGGGATGGGTGCCGACCAGCTCGAGCATCTGGGTCTTGAGCCCGACCACCCCATTCCCCCAGGGGGCGAGCGCCAGGAACAGGTCCTCCGTACCCGAGCGCACTACGCTGACGGTCTGCTCGGAGGTGGGGTCGTCGGGGTCGACGCGCGTCAGGCGCACGAACTCGTACTCCAGGGGCCCTGGTCGGCTCAACCACCCCGCCATCGCGCCGAAGGACCGAGACGCGGCGACCGCGTCGACCGAGAGGAAGTTGGGCTGTCCGGGAGGCTCGAAGCCGACATACGAGCTTCCGGGTTGAGCTCCCACGAGGATCTGCGCATCCGCCTCGGGCGCGGCGCTGATCACGTCCAGGCCCTGGGAGTAGGCCACCGCCCCGAGGCTGTAGACCACGTGGAACTCGGCGGTGACGGTCTGGGCGTCACGGTCGAACTGAATGAGCGAGCCGCTCTCCTCGCCGGTCCCGAAGCAGCTCGCGTACGAGACGCTGCGGCGATCGGACTGGACGACTCGACCCACCATGCTGGGAGTGACGATGGTCCCGATGGCGCGCGCCTGGAGCGGACTCTGATCGAGCTGGAGATCGATCACGTACAGGTCCCTATTTGGACCCGCGACCAGCAGCCGCCCCTCGGCGGTGGAGAAGAGCGCGCGAGAGCCCGGCGTCACGTCGACGACCGCGGCCGGCGCTCCCTGGTCATTCGGCGCGAGCAGCACGTATCCCTCCTCGTCGAGGGCCGCGATGTGCTCGCCGGCGAAGGCGACATCCAAGAGCCACCGCTCCGAGTCGCCGCGATAGACGATCTGTCGCGCCTTGCAGAGCGGCTTGCCGTCACAGAGCTCCGGGGCCGCGTTCAGGTCGTAGAGGTCGAGCGTCGACCCGCCAGCGAAGAGGCGGGACACCGCCAGGAGACGCTCGCCAGCGGAGAGCGCCACCCCGGGTTCGACGATCAGCTCGTCCTCGGCGAGGGTCTCCTCGGCAAAGGTGATGGGCCACGAAGGGTCGGGGTCAGGGACGCCTTGTCGCCCTGCCTCGGAGGCCTCGGGGCAGCTGCGCTTCAGGCTCTCCTCGCCCAGGCGCACGATGCCCCCGGCTCCCAGGCTGAGCACGCCGTAGAAGGCGCTGCTGTCCGGCGCGGCGATGAGGCGCAGAACCCGGCCTGCCGACTCCGGGAGCTGAAGGTGGCGAACCGGAGTCCAGCGTCCGTCGCACCTTGCCAACGCGACCAGCCCGGCGACCTGCGCCTTCCAGTTGGAAACCTCAGCTGGCATGGGCACCAGGTAGGAGACCAGTGCCCGCTCGCCATCCGCGCTGATTGCAAGGTCTTCGAGGGTGGCGCTGACCCGCGCTGCAGCGGCATCGTTGCGCTCGTTGGGAACCAGCAGCGCCAGGTTCTGGAGGACCGTGCCCTGCTTCGGGTCGACGACGACGATTCGCGAGGCCTCGAATTCCAACGCCATGAGCACGTCAGGCCCGGCGGCCAGGCCGTAGGGAGAGATGTTGACGATCGACCGGCGCAGCTCGCCCTTCTCCTGCAGATGCCCCACTCCGAGATACCGCCCCTGCGCGAGCGGGCCGCTGTCTCCGGCGCGGGTCTTCACGATCCAGGTGAGGTCCTTGTTGAAGGGGAGCTCTCCGGGGGCCTGGACCAGCAAGAGCTGGTGCTCGCCGTTCGCGGAGAGCGTCACCGCAGAGAGCAGGCGGGCCGCGACTCCCTCGACGAGGACCTGCGGCGCCTCGCCGGCGTCGCCGTCGAGGTGCTGGCCGCGCAGAGTGAGGGTCTGGCCGGCGAAGAACGTCGGCGGATCGATCGACGAGATCACGGGAGCGACAGGGCCCTCGGGCCTGGCGAGCGTGAAGTCCTGGCATCCGAGGAGGAACGCGACGAGCGCGAGGAGCGCTGCGCGCTGCCTGCCGTCTAACCTGGCCATTCGATGCCTCCTGAAAGCAATCGAGAAAGGCACGACGACGCTCCGCGCGACCAGGAGCATCGTTCTTCGCGGAAAGGCCACCCTCTCCAAGCCCTGCAATGGCCTCACCGACCGCCACGAGTCGAGGCCCATTGCGGACCGGGGGCTCCTTTCGCGAGCGGCGGCGAATTCTTCGAGCCGCTTCTCGTGGAAGTCAATTGCGCGAAACCAGACTCGCAGAGTTGAGCGGTCGGCTCATCCCTGCAGCTTCAGCCCCAGCTGGCGAGAGGGAGGCGATGTAACGGCGCTCACTCCCTCGTGATGGAGCAACCAGCGCTTGCGCTCCAGGCCGCCCCCGTAGCCGTGCAGCGAGCCGTCTCCGGCGATCACCCGGTGGCAGGGCACGAAGAGGGCGACCGGGTTGCGGCCATTGGCGGCGCCGATGGCTCGCGAAGCCCCCGGAGCGCCGAGCGCCACGGCGATCTGGCCGTAGCTGCGCACCTCGCCGGTGGGGATGGTCCGCAGCGCGGCCCACACCCGCTCCTCGAAGGCGGTGCCGCGGGTGAGCACCTTCTGGTCCTCGAGCGCGCGCAGCTCGCCGGCGAAGTACCTTTTCAGCCGGTTGACGGCACCCGCGGGATCGGATGCCGGCACTGCCTCGAAGGGCCCCATCGCCTGCTCCAGCCGCGCGCGTAGGCGGCCGACGCGGGTGACCGCGTCGGTGAACTCGAGACCGACGAGTGCGTCGTCCTCCGCCCACAGGAGGAGCTCGCCGAGGGGCGAGTCCAGCTTGGCGAGCTGCAGCAGCTTCATGGCCGACTCCATGTCCAACGAATCTCCTGCTGTCTTACCTGGAAACGGAGGACGAGCCGCTCCACAGCGCGATCGCGGCGTACGCTCGCCAGGGGCGCCAGCGCTCGGACCTCTTCTGGACCTCCCGTTCCACCGGCATCAGGCCATCGCGCGAGAGGGCGCGGCGCAAGCCCAGGTCGCCCGCGGGAAAGGCGTCCGGCTCGCCGAGCGCTCGCAGGGAGACGTATTGGGCGGTCCATTCGCCGACTCCGGGCAAGTCCTTGAGCATCGCGACGGTCTTGTCGAGCGAATGCAGAGCGGCGAGATCCATCTTGCCGCTCGCCACCGCGCTGGCGACGGCGCGGATGGCCTGCGCCCGAGCACGGGTGATTCCCAGCTCACCCAGGTCGGCGATCGCGAGCCGCTGGGGTGTCGGGAACACTCGTCGGAGGCCTTCAGAGGCGAGCCCTGGAGGCAGCTCCTCTCCACATCGCTCGACGAGCCTGCTCGCCAGCGTCCGGGCCGCCGTGACCGTGACCTGCTGCCCGAGGAGCGCACGCACCACGAGCTCGAATGGGTCCCAGGCGCCAGGAATGCGCACCCCTGCTCTGGGAACCAGAGCCCGCAGCCAAGGGTCGCGCCGCAGGTGGGCGGCTATCGCCTGGACGTCAGCATCGAGATCGAAGACTCGCTGGATGCGCGCCGCGACGGGCACCAACGCCCGCGGCGAGGCGCTGCTCAGGGTCAGCTCCACGCCGGTGGGGAGCAAGCGGGCCTCGAGGACCCCTGCGGCTCCGTCGAGGGCGTAGGTGCGGCGGTACGTGTCTGCAGAGGCGAACTCCACCCCCGGGAGAGCGCGCAGCGCCAGGAAGGCGAGGGTGGGACCGGGATCGAACGGCAGGCGCGCGGGGAGCCAGAGGCGCAGCCCCGACGCGGCGGCCTGCTTCCTCGAGCAGCGCAGCTCGCGGGGAGCGCAGCGGAAGGTGGCGCTCAGGGCGGCATGCATCCGTCGCACGCCGGAGTAGCCCGCGGCGAGCGCGACCTGCTCGAGAGGAAGGCTCGTCTGCTCCAGCAGGCGGCGCGCGAGGTGGCTGCGATGGGTGTGCGCCACCTTTAGCGGAGAGGCGCCGACGTGCTCCTCGAAGAGCTGGCGCAGCCGCCGCCCGGTGATCCCCAGGCGCTCGGCGAGCACCTCGACCCCTCGCGACTCGCCTTCGCCTCCTGCTCCGAGGGAGCCCGCCTCGATCAAGCGAAGCGCCCGCCCGACCAGGGCGGGAGCGCCCAGCCACGCCGGGGAGCCGGGGGCGGAGTCGGGCCGGCAGCGGCGGCAGGGCCGAAAGCCCGCCGACTCGGCGGCCGCGGCGGTGGAGTAGAAGGTCACGTTCTGGCGCGCCGGGAGACGAGCCGGGCACCCGGGCCGGCAGTAGATGCCCGTGGTGCGCACCGCGGCGAAGAACCGCCCATCGAAGCGGCGGTCACGGCTGGTGAAGGCGCGCCAGCAGGCCTCGGGGTCGGGTCTCATGCCCCACACGGTAGGGCGCGCCGCGCCCGGGCGTCGGACGTTTTCGGAAGGGGCTTCGAGGCGCCTTAGCGCGGCGAAGGAGGGAGGCAGGCCCTGCGCCGACGGACCGTCGAGCTCGGGCAGGACCAGCTCCGACGCCCGGTCGATGGAGCCGTCAGGAAGGGGCATGGACGGGTCACGGCTCGGCAAGAAAATCGAGCGCCACCGGCAGCCTGCGGCTCCAGTGCGCCTCGCGGTGGCGGCCATTCGGGTCGATGAAGGCCCGGATGCGCTCGCGCGCGAGGCCGCGCCGCACCACGGCCTCGGCGGTGTCGAGGAGCAGCTGTCTGGCCCACTGCGACGACTCGCGCTTGCCGATATCGAGGTAGAGGCGGGCATCGGGGCGAGGCGGAGCGGCGCGAGCGATCTCGGCGAGGAGGGCACCGGCGTCGAACCAGAGGGAAGGCGACATCGCCAGCGCCTTGCCGAAGACCTCGGGGCGCCGGAGCCAGGCGATGAGGGAGAGCAGCCCGCCCATCGAGCTGCCGCACACGAGGGTGGACGAGCGGTCGCGGGTCTGGAACTCGCGGTCGACGAGCGGCTTCAAGACGCCGACGACCCAGTCGAGGAGGGCCGCGGCGCGTCCTGGGCCGAACCTGGGGTGCGGCCAGGGCGCGAAGTCGCCGATGCGATCCTCGCCGCCGTGGTCGATGGCGACCACCAGCGGGGCGAGCAGGCCCGATGCCGCGCGCGCGCCAAGGATCTGGTCCAGGTGCCAGCCGCCTGCTCGGCTCCCCTCGTCGCCGAACAGGTTCTGGCCGTCCCAGCAGTAGGCGACGGGGTAGGGCGGAGTCACGAGGTCCGGGACCCACGCGCGTACCTGGCGCGCGCCCTTCAGCCCGGCGATGGCATGCCTGCCCAGGTCGACGAAGCGCCCCCGAGGTTCACCGGCCATGATTCCCTTGCGAGCCACTCGCGCTTCCTCACTGGTTCGACCAAACAGGTCGACGACGAAGCTAGAGATTCCCTTCGACCAGTGCACGCAAGCGAGCGCGCTCGAGCTTGCCGTTGGCATTGCGCGGCAGCTCCTCGAGGCACAGCACCTCGCGAGGGACCTTGAAGCCCGCCAGTCGGGAGCGCGCGAAGGCGAGCAGCGCATCCCTGTCAAAGCCTGGAGCGGGAACGACGACGGCCACCGGAACCTGCCCCCACTGGGCGTCCTCTCGCGGCGCAACCCCCGCGTCACGCACCAGGGGATGTGCGGCGAGCACCCGCTCGACCTCCGCAGGAGAGATGTTCTCGCCCCCCGACACGATCAGGTCGGCCCGCCGCGCCCAAGGCGTCAGGCGGCCGCGCTCGTCCAAGGACCCCAGGTCCCCGGTCTTGAGCCACGCCCCCGCCTCCAAGTGCACCGTCGGCCCCCGCACCTGGATTTCCCCCACCACTCCAGGGGCGGCAGGTCGGTCTGCCGCGTCTCGGATCTCGATCTCCAACCCCGGCAAGGCTGGGCCGGCTGTCTTTCCGTCCCTCTCGTCGGGACGCTCGGTCGCCACCTGGGAGCAGGCCTCGGTGAGGCCATAGGTCTGTAACACGGGAAGCCCGGAGCGCCGCGCCCGTGCCAGCAGCGGCTCTCCCATGGGACCTCCTCCAATGAGGATGGCGCGCAGCGACGCGGGGAAGTTTCCGGCCGCCGCTTCGAGAACGCGCTCGAGCGCGGTGGGGACGAAGCTGGCGTGGGTCACCTCTCCCGCGGACAAGAGCGCTGCGGCGCGACTGGCCTCGAAGCGAGGCTCGAGCCAAAGGCATGCACCGTCCACGGCGCAGCGGTAGGCCATGGCCAGGCCGCCGACGTGGAAGAGCGGGAGCATGCCGAGCCAGACGTCGGACGGTGCGGCGCCGAGGTTGGCCGCGGAGCACCGAGCGCTGGCTTGGAAGTTCCCGTGGGAGAGGCGGACCAGCTTGGGTGCGCCGGTCGTCCCCGAAGTGAAGAGGCTGGCCGCGATGCAGGTGGGACGGACGCTCGCCGTGCGCTCAGAAGCGGGAAGCTCGGAGCGGTAGCGACCGACCTCCCCGTGGATGTGCAAGAGCGAGCGAGCGGACGTGATGCGGCCGGTGCACGCCTCGTCCGAGAGCACCATCGCCGGCGTGCTCTGGTCGAGCAGCGCGCGCAGCTCCAGATCGGCCAGCCGCGTGTTGAGCGGCAGCAGCGAAGCGCCGATGCGTCCCAGCGCCCACAAGAGCAGAACCGTCTCCGGCATGTTCGCCGCGAGGCCGGCGACGTTCGCGCCGGGGCCGAGCCCCTGATGCAGCAGCCAGCCGCGCCGCGCTTCGACCTCCACCTCGAGCTCGCGGTAGGTCCAGCTTCGCCCCGCAAACACGAGCCCGCGCCGCTCCGGCCACAGCCGAGCAGCGCGGCGGAGTGGACAGGATTGCTCCTCGTCGCGGAGGGTCGAGACGCCGGGATTCACCATGGGCGCCGACTGTAAGAGTGCCTTCTTTGGGGCGTCAAGGCGGGTCAGGAGGGGATTCCGGCGACGGCCGTCAGTCCGCGAAGGCGGACTTCGCAGCCTCAGGCGCGACTCCAGTCGCCGGCAGTGGGCCACGGCCCCCGTCGGCCGTATGGGACTCCACACGGCTATCCGCGCTGGCGTGAAGCCTTCGTCCGTCGTGGAATCTTGATCCCGAGCTTCGACAGGTCGGTCGTCACCTTCGGAAGCATCCCCGGCGCCATCTCGACTTGGATGATGGCATTGGCGGCGTCGGAGGCGTGTCGTGCTCCGGGATCTCTGGGTCAGTCCGGCAGGCAGGGATTTCAGGAGAGATGCTCTCAAGCAGCTACTAGGCGTCCCGGCCGCCGAACGCGGCAACCGCGTTCCTGCGGTTCTCGCAGTCGGGCATCACGCGCTTCAAGAGCCTCCAGAACGTTGGCCCGTGCTGCTTCTCGCGGAGGTGGGCGACCTCGTGCGCGACGACATGCTCCACAAGCCAAGGGGAGAGCTGCATCACGCGCCAGTGGAAGTAGACGACGCCCCGCGAGCAGGAACCCCAGCGATAGCCCAAGTCCCGAACTTCGATTCGTCTTGGGACCACGCCGAGCTGCTCGGCGAAGTCCCTCGCCTTCGCCGGCAGCCATTCCCTCGCCCTGTGGGCGTACCAGTCGCGGAAGATTGGATCAGCATGCCGCCCGAGCCGCAGCTGGGGTCGTACACGCGCCGGCCGGGTTGTGGCTTGATGAGGCGGAACATGAGCCGCACGACGTCGCGGGGCGTGTAGAACTCGCCGCCCTTCTTGCCGGCGGAGTCTGCGAAGTCGCCGATCAGGAACTCGTTGGCCGCGCCCAGGAGGTCGGGGAACTCGAAGTCCTCGTTGCGGAGCCGGTGCTTGCTGAAGTGGTCGATGAGCGCCCGGAGCTGCTGGTCCTTGAGCCTCGTCTTGCCGATCTGGCGCTGGAAGTCGATGTGCCGGAGGACGCCATCGAGGGCGGCGTTCTCATCCTCGATCCCTGCGAGGGCCTGGTTGAGGTGCTCGCCGACGTCACGGTGCGCGTGCCCGGTGAAGGAAGCTCCAGCGCGCCTTCTCGGGGACGAAGAACGTCTCGGCGCAGAGGGTCTTCGACTCGGCCGGTTTCTTCGCCTCGGCCTGGGGCCGCGCCTTGGCGCGGTTGCTCTCGAAGATCGCGGTGTACTTCTCCTCGAAGACGTCCGAGCACCGCTTCAGGAACAGCATCCCGAAGATGTACTCCTTGAACTCCGAGGCATCCATCTTGCCCCGGAGGATGTCGGCTGCGGCGAAGAGGTGGCGCTCGAGCTGTGGCAGGGTCAGGCGTGGCATGCGGTACTTCTCCACCACTGCCGGACCAGCCCCCAGCTTCAGGGCCGGCCCTCTTGCGGAGCAGAAGAGCGAGGAAGCGGCCGACCAGGGCGATGAGCACCGGGCCCATGCCGGACCCCGGGGGCATGACCGGCAGACGGCCTACCTTGGATGCTTCGCGACGCGAGGTACCTTGTCGGCAGCCAGAAGAGCGCCGGTCTCGTCGCGAAGGGAGCGGATGTAGGAGGCCAGGCCTTCGTCGACGCTGTGGCTCGTCGGGGTGGATCCCAGAATGGCGGCAAGGGACTTGTCCCAGGAGATGGCGGCAACGAGCTTGCCGATGACCGCTCCGAACCCCTGGTGTCTCACGATCCGGTTGAGGATCTGCTCGAAGCAGATCACCCGGCCCGCGATCGATCGGCGCAGGACCTCATGAGCCTCAGCTCCTGCCAACGCCCGGAGCGATCTCTTGTCGCCGGTGAGCAGAATCGAGCCCGGCTCGGCTGCTGTGAGCGAGAAGAGAATCGCCTCGCCCGCGTCGATGCCGGGAGTGGACTGAAGAGCCTTCAGATCGTCGGCGTTCGGACCGCCCGCTCGTCCGACCTGGCCAAAGAAGGTATCGAGGCGCGACGCCACGGGCTCAGGGGGGCGCTTCTTCCCCTTGAGGATGGCGAACGGGGCGGAAGCAAGGATGAACACCTCTTCTCGCGTGGCGCCGAGAACCTCCAGCGCCTCATCAAGGAGATCGAGGGCCGCCAGCTTGAGCGCCGCGTCGTTGTCCAGGAACAGCTTCACTTAGCCGCCGAGGCGAACACCGGTCATCTTCGAGAGGAACTCCTGCTCGTCGTCGCTGAGCCTGTCCCAGTCGAGGCCTTCTCTGAAGGCACCTTGGATGGTCTCAGGGCCGCACGGCTTGGGCTGCAGGATCTTGAGTGCGGCTTGTGCCAAGGCAAACGCCGGCGTCATCGCACCCTTCATGGAGTGGGCGAAGTTGAGGACGATGTGGCCGGGGTCCACCTGTTGCTCGTGAGCACGGGCGAGGGCAGACCGCGCGAGGCTGGCAGCCGAAATGCGGCCTCCTCGCTGCGAGACGTAGCTGACCTTGCGGCCGCAGATCAGCTCGATGGCGAAGCTGTTTGCTTCCTTCTCTTCCCGGTCGTCGCTTCCTCGGTCAACGTGCTGGTCAATGAGGACCTCGTTCACGGGCACATGACCCGCCGCGAGGTGCCCAAGCTCATGAGCGAGGATGAAGAGCAGCCAGGACGGCTGCTTGGAGTCCCTTGCGATCAAGATGACCGGCCGCCCCGCGACGAGGGCGGCCATACCATCCATCTTCTTGATGCCCTTGCCGGTTGGCAGAGCAGCGAGGAAGACCACTGGGATACCGAGGCTCCAGCAGAACGGGACCAGATGCTCGAGCCCGACCCAGGGTGCACCGCGCCGCAGGATCGCCTGGCGAATCGCATCGGCGGATGGCAGCCGCTTCGGCGCAGGAGAAGCAACGGCGGACGCAACCATCTGCGCGACCTGCGTCATCAAGCTTCTAGCGAGCGCGAGGTCTTCATCGCGCACGTTCGCTGCCTTCTTGAACTTGGCAGGTGCCGTCGCGAGCAGCTCGAGCTTCCCGTTAGGAGCTAGGAGGCGCTCGACGGGCAGGCCGGTATGCTTGGCTACCAGCATCGCGGCATGAGCGAAGCCGGACTCTTCATCGGCAACGTCGTCGTTCCACCAGGACGGCAAGAGCGTCGAGCGCACGTAGGAACGCGTCAGCCCGAGGTGAGAGAGCCGCTTGTACAGCGCGGTCATCGGTTTCAAAGTCGCAGCGGTCATCTCGCACCTCCCCGCTGAGTGGGCCGAGGGTTTTAGTATGGCACTCGGGACCGACACAAGCTCCAGAGCCCACCTGGCCCGGTTGGATAGGCTAGTTCGTCCGCCCCCCAAAGGCGGAGCGATAGGCACGCCATGCCTACTGAACAGGGCCCTTCCTCGGCTGAGTGAGACCCGAGAATGGTCCTTCGTTACTGGCGTCCGCAGCGGCCGCTTCAAAGTCACGGAGAAGGCCGACGCCTCCAGCATCATAGCGAGGGCCCCACGCCAGCAGGTGGCCGTAGACGAGCTGCAGGGCGTCCTCACGAACGTTCCATTGAATCGCCCCGCACAAAGGATACTGTCGGTCCGGTTCTCGGACTCGCAATCGATGGATGCCTCGATGCCTCAGGCCACTTGAGGTCCTGGCGAATACTTGGGGAGAAACATGGAGCTTCGAGCGGCGCTTCTGACCATCGTGGTGGTGGGTTCTCTCACGGGTTGCTCATCGGAATCCCGGAGCCTCGGACGACGCAGGCTCCATGGATGCTCTCTTGTCGCCGGATGCCGCAGCATCCGAAGGGGATGGCGGGCAGCTCGACCGCGATGCCGCGAGCGGTTCGCACGATGCGGCGAGCGCGGGAGCGGACGCGGGGCCGGCCGACGTGGCGTCGAGGTACGCAGTGGGCTTCACGCCCTTCCCCTACGCTCTCGGGACAGCGGCGCAGGACTTCGTCTACGAGAAGCTCGCCAGCGAAGCCAACATCACCGCGCACCACCTCGATGACGGGGTGCCCTGGCCTGAGTCGCTCGGAGGCCAGCCCTACCATCCCAACGTGGTCGACGAATGGCAGGAGCGCAAGTCCCGCACGCCCGTTGGGCACAAGGTCTTCCTCGCAGTGACGCCGCTCGATACCGATCGCCGGGGGCTCGCGCTCTACAAGAAGGAGAGCGGCAACCTGGCGCTCCCAGAGGCCTGGAGCACCTACGCTCTCGATGCGCCGGAGGTGAAGACGGCGTTCCTTGCCTACTGCAAGCGCGCCATCGACTTCTTCCAGCCGGACTTCGTTGCCATCGGCATCGAGGTGAACCTCTTGATCAAGAACTCCAACGAGAGGTGGCCGGCCTACCTGCGCTTGCACTCCTCGGTGTACACGGGTCTCAAAGCCCAATACCCGAACCTGCCGGTCTTCGTGTCGCTCACCGGCTTCGATCTCGCTGGCTATACAGACGCTCCTCAGGATGACCAGGGCCAAGCCCTCAGCGACCTCCTTCCCTATTCGGATCTTCTCGGGTTGTCCTTGCATCCCCAGCTCAGCGTGTTCCTCGCGGAGACGGTCCCGGCAGAGAGCGACCTCGAGAGGATCTTCTCGCTCAGCAGCAAACCCGTGGCTGTCTGCGAGACGAGCTATCCGGCCGAGGCATCCTCGGCATACGGCGGTGCCTTGCCGATCAGCGGGAGTGCCGCCAAGCAAGATCTCTTCTTCCAGCGGCTCTTCGCCATCGCCGACCGACACCCGACACGGTTCGTCGTCAACTTCATCGTGCGCGACTACGACGACCTGTGGACCGCGATGGGCTCTCCCGACGAGCTGAGCAAGGTGTGGCGCGACACCGGCCTGTACGACGGTGAGGGCAACGCCCGTCTCGTTCGCCAGCGGTGGATGGAGAAGCTCGCTCCCTGAAGGGGCTGCAACCGCCGCGCGCTGGGCGCGTCTCTAGGATCGAAGCTGCTCACGCACCTGGCACAGCGGCCTGGCCGCCGCTGAGCAGGGCTCCGCTGGTCTTGAAGGAGGAGGCGCAATGGCGAGAACAGGGTGGTCGGTCGATGGTCAGCGCTTGGAGCTCGCCGCGGGCTTGCCCGCCGGAAAGCTGCGCATCCTCGGCGGGGGCGAGATCAAGCTCAAGGCGAAAGGCGACTTTCCTGTCCAGTTGGGAGCGCGCACGCTGACGCTGCGCCGGAGCCAGCGCTTCATGGGAGTCCGCAACGAGCTCGTGACCGCGAGCGATGAGGTGATCCCGCCCACGCCCAGGCATGTGGAGCAGATCAAGGCCCCTGCCCAGAGCCGCTGTGCTCAGCACTCAGAGGTCTCGGCGGCGGTGACCTGCGCGCGCTGCGGCGCCTTCGCCTGTAGCGCCTGCTCCGTGGACGGCACGCACTGCGCCGCCTGCCTGAAGCGGATCCTCGACGAGGCGAACCAGCACGCCGCAGCGCTCGCCTTCGCTTCGCCCATCGTCGTCTTCGGTGTCCTCGGAGGGCTGCTGGGCGCGCTGGTCGCCGCGCCGGCAGGCCTCGCCGCGGTGGCCATCGCCAAGCGCACCGAGCGCAAGGCCATCAAGGTGGGAGCCGCTGTGGGGCTCTACGGCCTCGCCACGCTCCTCTATGTCGTCCTCTTCGCTCTCATCCGCAGCGGCGGAGGCGACGGATAGGAGGCTGCGCCCCGGCCCTCCAGTCACGCCCCCGCGCGGCGGCGCGTCCTGCGCAGTCGATGACGCGGTCGAGCGAGCACCAGGGCTCCGCGGGGAGTGGATGCCATCCTGAACCGCGAATACAAGGACTCCGGTCACCCCGAGCGTAGCTCCCGCCGCGCAGCGGTGGGAGCGGTGTCGAGGGGCCCCTCGACTCCGGGGCTCGCACTCCTGAACTCGCCGAAGGGTCGCCGCTGCGCTCGGGGAGACCGGATGCTCTCGGCCCATGTTGAGGATCGCGTCCACTTCCGCTGCGCGTCTTGGCTGCTACTCCCACTGCGCCTGGAACATGGCGCGCGTCGGCGTCCAGCTCTGCAGCGTGACGAGGGCGGACTTCGCGCGCGAGAGCCTGAGCGGTACGGCGAGCCCCACCGTC
>JACRCT010000544.1 GCA_016218885.1 Deltaproteobacteria bacterium
AGAGCGGGGAGATCCTCTTCCACCACGAGGTCACCAACCAGCACCTCTGGGCGCAGTTCTAGCTTCAGCCACCCATCCATCCCTCACCCCAACCCTCTCCCAAAGGGAGAGGGAGCACGTCAGTGGGAGATGCCGGGGGCGGCCGACCCCGCGCCCGCGAGCAGGCTCTGCCGCTCCAGGGTGATCTCCCGCTGCGTCCGAATTCCGAGGCGGCGCAGGACCGACACCGGTGGGCACCAGCCTGCTACGGCGTGGAGCATCATGAAGGCCATCTGTGTCCCGAAGAGGTAGAGCCAGCCGTTCCCCTTCTTGCGAGCGGTGATGGCGCGCAGCCCGAGGGCGAAGGTGGTCCCACCGAGGATCGGGAACATGGCCATCAGGGTCCGGTCGACGTCCCACTCGCGGTCCAGATCCGCGAGGCGGCGGCCGACCTGGACCGGCCCCAGCTCCTGAACCTCGGCGAGCCGGGCGCGCGTCTGGCTGTCGATCTGCTCGTTGATAGGGTTTGGCGTGTGTGCCCGAACCCGGTCGTAGCCGATCCCTACGAGCCCCTGCTGTGGCTGGTCGAAGCGCTCCATGTCTTCCCCCTTCTCCTCAACTCCCGGAAAGCTTGGCGCGCGAGCGGGTACACGCAACGGCGGGCGCTCCAGGCAACGACCGGCTCACCCCTGCCCAGAGGCGGAGAGGAGCGCCTGATCTTGAAGGAGCGCACTCAGGCCAGGAGGCGCTCAGCGCCTGGCCTACCGCGAACGGCGCTGCGCTTCCCCACTACCGTCCTCCCGCTCGGCCCGCATCACGCCTTCCACGCGCCCATACTCACAGTGCCTCTCACTTCGGCACCGTTGCCGTACTGGAGGGCCCGGGACAAGAGGGCGCGCCCAGCGGAGTTCACTTCGGCAACGTTGCCGAAGTGAGGGCCTCGGGGCTTCAGGGCGCTCCCGGTGCAGCTCGCCTCGGCGGTTCTGACCATACTCTCCGTGCGCGCCCACCTCGCCAACGTCGCCCAAGCGCGGGCCTCGCGGGAGGGGAAGCTCCCTGCGCCGTTCACTTCGGCAACGTTGCCGAAGGCGAGGCCTCGGGCCCGAGCCGCGACTCATACCTGGCCTTGTTGAACCCGAACTCGCAAAGGCCGAAGGCCGGGGCTCCGTCGATCCGGAAGCGTCCAATGCCTTCCTTCATCAAATACAAGCCATCGCCGGTGTACGGGAAGACGCCATCGCGCGCGAATTCGAGGGTATGCCTGCGCCCCGCCCGGGTCCGCAGCTCGATCGACCCGCTCTGTGGCCACACCTTCTCGCGCGAGATGTCCTCGAGGCGAGTGCAGTCCACGATGGCGTCGCTCTGGCCGTCCGGCGAGATGACGAAGCCCGCGTAGATGGGCCCGCAGAAGTCGTATCGGATGGCCACCGCGGTGAAGCCCTGCCCTCCCGCGGTCACGCCGCTGAGCCAGTAGTGGCGGTCCCAGCTCGCCCAGTCCCGCGAGCCGAACGAGTGATCTCGGGTGGTGAGCAGATCGAGCGTGGCCGACTCCTCGCCGAAGCGCACCGCGCCCCGCAGCTGCCCGAACTGCTCGTAATGCACCTGGCTCAGGTCCTTGAGCTTCACGAAGAACTCCCGCGACCATTTCTCGCGGGCGATAGCCGCGGCGACCATTCGCTTGTCGGTGCTCTCGGCGTAGTCGAAGAGCGGATGCGTGGCGCTGAAGGTCAGGTCGATGGCGCCTTGCTTCAGATTCCCGGCCTCGTCGGTCAGCGGCCCCTGGTAGGCGATGCGCCAGACCTTCCCCGGCTGCTGGCAGACGAAGGAGTAATCGCCCAGCACGAACCCCTCGCGCTCAGGCCCCGGGTTTGCCGGCAGCCCGAAGATGGGCTTGCCCGCGAGCCGCACGTCCATCCAGCACTCCGGGGTGCGCTTCGGGCCGCGGAAGGCCAGCCGGAAGATCGCGGCGTTGCTCTTCTCGTCCCCACCGTAGAAGCAGGAGCTGTCATTGGGGAACGGGTTGGAGACGTCGACGTGCTTCGACTCCAGGTACTCCACCGGGTGTTCATGCTTGCGCGAGCGACGGACGATGACGTTGGCCAGGATGTGCTTGAGCATGGAGCCCTCCGGACTTGGGGTGCCCATGCTCTTACCGCAATCGGTCCCTCATCGGCAGCGCTGACAGCGGGGCACGGAGACCGCCTACCGATCGCGCTCCATCCGGCGCAGCCGCTCCTCGAGCTCGCGGACCCTCTTCTCAGCCTCGGCTCGCTTCTCGGCTTCGCGTGCCCGTGCCGCTTCGGCTTCGCGGGCTCGCGCGGCTTCGGCTTCGATTCTCGTCGGGATCATGCGCTGGCCTTCCTCATCCTCTGAGAGCCTCAACCGTGCCAGATACCCTTCCCGGCGGGCCCACAGCCAGCACCCTATCTGCTCGCTGTAGGCAGGGCCGGGTCCCGAGTAGACGGCGGCGAGCGCTCCGTCCGCACCACGGCGGAAGACTGAGAGCGGCGCCCGCGCCTGGTTCCTCACCACCCCCAGCACGGCATCCGGGTCGAACAAGACGAGCTCCGCGCAGCCGAGCAGCGCGTACTTGGCAGGCCCGTCCTCGTAGTCCTTGGACCAGTTGTCGGACACGACCTCGACTGCCCAGCGGGGCGGGCGATGGCCCGGCCTCCAGGTCTGCCAGTTCCTGGGCATCGGGGGCGGCGGCGGATCGTCTAGCAGGTACACGTCTGGCGAAACCTTCACCTGTGGCTGCCCAGGCATCCAGGCGA
>JACRCT010000549.1 GCA_016218885.1 Deltaproteobacteria bacterium
GACGATCCGCGAGTGGTTTGGCCAGCTCTGCGCGGCGGTGCGCTTCCCCGAGGTGCCGCTGGTCGTCAGGCGGGGCTCGTCGGATGCGCACGGATTCGTCAGCGGCAGCATCGAGATGACCTCTCGGTTCATCCCGCGACGCATCGTCATCACCACCTGCCCCAACGCCGATCAGGCGGAGATCCTCGCGACCCTCATCCACGAGATGGCCCACCCGCTCTCCCGCTGCGCTCGAGGGCACGGCCCCGAGTTCTGCAAGACGCTGGTGGACCTGGCTGCCCGCCTCTGGGGCGAGGCCTACGTCGCTGCGGCTCGGGCGCATCTGGCGGGGCCCTACGCCGTGGTCGACCGATGGGTCAGCTGCGGTGCGCGAGCCTCGCTGGCCGGACGTGAGCCTCCGCAGCGCAAGGTGTGCGACGACGGGCACGCCGCGCGGGTCGTCAGCAAGATCGCCAAGCTGTGGGCGCTGGCCTCCGACCAGCTGGGCAAACCCGAGGCCATCGGCGCGACCGCGCTGGCCAATGAGCTGATCACCGCCTACGGCCTCGACGGCAACCAGATCAGCACCGCGCCGAGCATCGACGATCAGCTGACCGACCGCTGGATCTTCCTGGAGCAGAGGCAGCCCTGGCAGCGCGGGCTCGCGCACAAGGTGGCGCGCTTCAACGGCGTCTACTCGCTGTCGATGGATGCCAAGGCGCGGATGCACTTCTTCGGTCGCTACTCGGACGTCGTGGCCGCCGAGTACCTGTGCTCCATCAGCATCGAGAGGATCAAGCGCGAGTGCGCTGCCTACCTCGAGGAGCTGCGCCGTCGCGGTCAGCTCTCGGGGGGAGAGGCGCGCCGAGCGGGCGTGGCGTTCTGCGACTCGGCGGTGCGCGAGTTCGGGAAGAAGCTCCAGGCGATCGCCGCCGAGGAGTCCGCGCGATCCCCGGGGCCGACCGAGCCGGCAGCGGCCCTCGACGAGGCCGAGAGCTTCGCTATGCAGCAGTGCGAGATGCGCGGCATGCGGGTGAGAACCGGGCGCGGACGAGCGATCCGCCACAGCGCCGAGGGCGCCGAGGCGGGCAGGCGCATGCAGGTGGTGCGCGGGCTCGACTCTCAAGGCAGCGCGCCGCGCGGGCTGCCCGGCCGCAGGTAGAGGGCGGCGGGCGTGGACCGAGCCACGCTCGGCACCAGTCCGTTCGAACGGACTGGCACCGGCTGGCATCGATGACGCCCGTGGTTGGCGGCATTGGTCCAGAGCGGCACTCCAGGCGCCCTCGGGTCCAGCCGGCGGGCGGGTTGAACGATGACAGCCTTTCGACCTGCACGCGCGAAGAAGGCCCGTGACGAGCGCCGGCCCACCAGGCGCTCGGTGCGAAGGTGAAGTTGCGCTACGTGGCGCAACTTGCCAGGGACGGCCGACGCCCAGCATGCGCGATCGTAGGTGCGGCCAGGCCAGGCGAGGGCAGGGGTACGGGCTTCGGCATGGTCCACAGCCGGCCCCATCACAAAGGCCGCAGCGCCTCCCGAAGAACATGCCGCGCCCCGTGCTCGGGAGCCGGTGCGTCTCATGCGCTTCTGCCCTTGGCTGCACCAAGGGCTGGTCGTCGCCTCCCGCCAGGCCAATGGCCGGGGCTGGAGGATCTGGGCCTGCGTCCCGAAGCGATGCGCGTCGGCTTGGAAGGGGCGGCCACGCTCGACGAGCTGCGATCCCGGCTCGTCGAGGGACGGATGCGCGCTCTCCTCACCTGGCAGGTGGACGTCGTGTCGCCCGAGCTGCCGGACTCGTCGCCGGCCCTCGGGGCTGTGGTCATCGACTTCCACCCGAGCACGCTCGCGTGGCGGTCCGCGAGCTGCAGGTTCCGGCTCGGCCGGGTTAGGCTGCTGCCGCGCCACAGCTCGAACGGGACTGTCCCTGTTTCATGCCCTTTCGCTTCCGCGCGCTGCTCGAGGCCAGGCCTGCAACTGGCCTCGGAGGGAGGAACCGTGAGTCGAAAGTCCTCGTTCGTCCTCCTGACTGCATACCTCCTGGGTTGCTCTGGCGAGGTGCCGAGCGGCGATCCGGACGCGACGAGCCCAGCCGACGCCTCCTCGACCGGGGACGCCGGCGGTGTGGATGCGGCCTTCCACCCCGATGCATCCGTTCCCGACTCCCAGCAGCAGGATGACGCGGATGCCGAAGTCGTGAGGGATGCTTCTCCCGGTCCCTCCGACTCGTCCTGGCTCAAGGCCGACGCGCAGAGCGCTGCAGATGCCACCGAGCACGCCGGAGATGCTGGCTCACCATTCCCCGATGCAGCGCCCTACGACCCGTGTCCCGCAGGGGGATTGGGCGGGCACCTTCAGCTCGTCTCCGCGCACTGGGCGGCCTCGGGGGCCTATGGCGATCATCTCGGTGAGCTTGCGGAGGCAATGAGCGCAGGACATGTCACGCCCCCCTATCTCGGCTCCCTCGGCGCCACCAGCCCCGACGTCATCGTCGACGTGATCTGGTACCTGTTCACCAACCGCGGTGAGCTCGCGCCATATCTGAGTGATAACCTCGATCGCCTCCAGCGAGAGCTTGCTGGCCGGGAGTCTCGCGTCCGAGCCTTCTACGTCTTTGACGAGCCCTACCTGGACGTTCACGCCACGCCACGAACGGTTCTCGAGCAGGGCATCGCGGCGCTCAAGACGCGCTTCCCGAACATTCCCGCGTACATCACCTTCGCGCACCACTGCTTCGACCCCGCGGTCTCCGACTCCGCCTGCGCGGCGCTCGCACCTGGGCAGCGTGGCATCCCCGCCAACCTCGATTGGGCCTCCTTCGATTGGTACTCGACGGGCACCTGCGGCTCCACCCCCGCAACACTCGAGGAGCAATTCGATTGTCACGTGCGCGCGGGCGTCACCCGGCTAAAGGCCCTGGCACCAAACCTGAGGTTGCTCGTGACCGGCGAGGGGTTCGACCTTTTTCTTCCCGAGCCCAACGCAATCGAGGCCATTCACCGCAGCTTCGGGCTGGGGCTGAGCGAGCCGCAGGTGCTGGGTGTCGACTACTTCCTCTGGGCTTCGACGCCGCGCTTCCACGGGCTGAGCGAGCTGCCCGCGGCACGCGCCACCGTTCGGGCCTTCGGACGCCAGGTGCTCGGCGCCTGTGGGCGGCCGCCAGACTCCAAGATCCCCGTCTTCGAGTGGAGCCGCTCCGCGGTGCCCGACTTCGACTACCGCCCCTGGTACTGGGAGGGCTGGGAGAGCTCTGGCTACTCGCCTGCCGGCGTTGCGTTCGCCCTTCCCCCGACCGGAACGCCAGGGACGAGCCCCCTCTATTCCTGCACGCTGGAGCGCGCCGGAGGCGTGGTCGATCACGGTTATCTGACGAGGAGCGGCACGTGTGACGGCGCCCAGCTCCTCGGGGCTCCAGCGAGCATCGGCGGGATCTTCACCTCGCAGGCGGCGGACACGGTGCCACTGTACCGCTCGCACTACCAGAGCCCACCGTGGGACGCACACTACTCATCTTCATCCACCCCACCGGCGGGCTATGTATCCGATTTCCAAATCGGATGGGTGTATCCGCCCGACGCTCTGTGAGAGACGCGCGGCGACTCTAGGGCGCGATGTCCCACGCCGCACGGGCTGTACGCGGGGCCTCGTGAGTGCAACACTTCGGGTCCAAGTTGCGGGCCGCAAGGGCGGGGGGCCGACCCGTTCATCACTCGAGGTCTTCGCCCTCAAGCCAAGGTCCTCATGTCCCTGACGTCATCGCCAGGTCGCTCTACGGTCCTCCTGCTTGCATTCGGCCTGGTCCTGCTCGGCTGCCCTCCCGACGACGTTCCCGAGCAGCCGCCTGACGCCCAGGCGCCGCTCGAGGGCCCCCCCGACGCCGCCGCGCCTCCTTCGTGCCCCGCCGGGGAGCGGGCTACCGGCGACGACGGCAACCCCTGTGCGCCCGTCTTCCCCGCCGACTGCCCCGCCGGGACCCAGCCCCGTCTCGGAGCCGCCGACTGCGTCCCGGTGGGCTGGCTCGATTGCCCGGCCGGATTCCAGAAGGACCCCTCTGGCTGGGGGTGCCAGGAGATCGTCCCGGCTTCGGCCTGCACCGACTACCTGCGCGACGGGCTGGGAAGCACCGAGTGCCAGCCCATCGGAGACTGCGACGCTCCCTTCCCTCCCTCCGAGGCCGAGTACTTCGTCGACGAGAGCTTCACCAACCCGGTCGCCCCGAACTTCTCGAACATCACCGACGCCCTGGCCGCGGCCCCCGGCGGCGCGACTATCGCCATCGAGGCGGGCACCTACCTCGAGAGCCTGCTCATCACCAAGCCGGTGACCCTGGTCGGGCGCTGCGCGGCGCGGTTCACGCTCCTCTCCGTGAGCGGGCCCCGGCCGGGCATCGAGGTCCGCAAGGTCCACGCCGAGGCGCGGGGCTTCGCGATCGTGAATCAGCTGTTCGGTCTGGGGGTGCACCAGGGCGGGTCCTTGCGCGCCCTGGAGTGCCTCATCGCCCAGAGCCAGGACATCGCGGTCTATGTCTCGGGAGCGGGCGCGAGCGTGACCCTGGAGCGCTGCGTGGTGCGCGACACGCAGATGGACGCCCAGGACGCCTACGGGATCGGGGTCTACGTCGTGAACGGCGCCTCCGCGACCCTCCAGGACACCGCCGTCACCGGCAACCGCTCCTTCGGGCTGGTGGTCGGCGATCCCGACCAGACGCAGGACTCCGCCAGTGTGACGATGCGGCGCTCGATCATTCGCGACACCCGGCCCAGCCCGGCGATGGGATACGGCCAGGGAATGCACCTCGAGGGACCCGCCACGATCACGGTCGAGGAGTCGGTCGTGCGCGACAACCAGGACGGGATCGCGGTGAAGAACCCCGCGACCACCCTGACCCTCGCCCACTCCGTCGTCAGGGGCTCGCGGCCCAATGCCGAGGGCCTCTTCGGCTATGGAATCACCCTTGCGAACGGGGCGGAGGCCACCCTCACCAGCTGCGCGATCGTCGGCAACACCACCGCCGGCGTGCTCGCCAACGGCCTCGACTACGAGAGCAAGCCCAAGGGAACCATCCGCTCCACGGTGATCCGCAACACCATGCACTCGCCGAGCGCGCCCTATGGCTACGGGGCCGCCGCGCAAGCGGGCGGGCGACTGGAGATCTGGGACAGTGCGCTGGTCGGCAACACCAACGGCGGCGTGGTGGCCAATCTCCCTGGCTCCTCGCTGGTCCTGACCCGGACGACCGTCCGCGATACCCAGGCGAACCAGGGGGGCGGCTTCGGGCTCGGGGCCTCCATCCAGAAGGGCTGCAGGCTGGAGGCGAGTGCCTCTTCCTTCATGGGCAACCGCGAGGCGTCCGTCCTCGCCAATGGCGAGGGGGCGCGCCTGGACCTTCGAGACACCTTGGTTTCCGGGACGCTCCCCCAGCTCTCCGGTCCACCCTTCGGCCTTGGGCTGATCGTGAAGAACGGCGCCTTCATGAACCTGCAGGACTCGCTCGTCGAGAAGAGCACTGCCATCGGCATCGCGGTCGCCAACGCCAGCGCCCGGCTCGATCACGTCTACGTCTCCGACAACCCGGTCGGGCTGCACATCCAGGAAGGGGTGACCCTGGAGAACATCGCCTCAGTGCCTGAGGAGGTTCCGGCCCAGAGGTGCGTGGTCTCCACCAGCTCCCGGTTCGTGCACAACGAGGTCACGCTCAGCTCGGAGTACCTGCCGCTGCCTGAATCGCCGGACTGGTGATGGCGCCGGCTCCAGTGGGCTTCGCCTTCCCGGCCGTCTTGCCGCCCGGCGTCTTCTTTGGCGACTTGGACGGCTGGGCGCCCTCTTTGGGCTTCTTCGCGGGCGCGCGCTTCGGGCGTGATCCTCCGCCGGTCGAAGCAGGCTCTTGCTTGCCGATGCCTTGCCCCGAGGTTGCGCGCTCCTCGGGATTGGGCCGGCCGCCGGCCGTGGCGTCCTTGCCGGGCTCCCCCGCCGGAGGCTCGGCCCCCTCGCGCCCTGCCCATAGCGGCACGTTCTCGTGCCTTCTCGCGTGCAAGCTCCCCCCTTCGCGGCCTCCACGTCGATCCCCGCAGGACGGGAGGCCGAGCCTTGCCGGACAGAGGCAGCAGGCTGTCAGGCACGCTTCCGCTCGGGTCGTTGTTGCCGTAGTTGACGAGCGCGGAGGTCCTGAGCAGGTCCGGGTCGAAGAGCCCCGAGACGCGCTGCCGCGTCACCGGGCCGAGCCCTTCGTTGAGGATGCGCCCGCCGGCGACCGCCTTCGCCTGGCGGATGAGGGCCTTCTCCTTGGCGATTTGGCGGGCGAGCGTGGATGTCGCCCGGAACTTGCCCGTCAAGCTCGGGTCGCGCTTGAGCTTCTCTACGCTCTCGGTGATAGCGCGCGCTCTTGGTGTCGAGCAGGAGCCCGGCCTGCCCGTCGATCTCCGCGACGTCCGGGATGCGCAACTGGCAGTCGCGACGAGGCTGCAGGCCAACCGTCCCGGTTCACTCTTCAGGTCCACATCTCCGGTCCCATGGACAGGGACCGGGGGGCGCACCAGGCTGCTTCTTGTTCCTTGGCGCGGCGCTGGGCCGGGGCCTTCTTCCAACTGCTTGACGGTCAGCGGTCGCCGGCGCGGGAAGGCGAAGATCCTCGACGAGCTGTGCATCGACGCCATAGCGCCAGCAATACTGCCTGCACGACGGATACCACTACAGGAGAGCTTCGATGTGGCCCGGAGTACTCGGGTATCGAGGAGAAGTACGCCGACTCACCGTAGTCGGCCTCACGCTTCCGGACCGACGCCGAGCGCATCTTGCGACCGGCGCTCTGAAGGGGTGGAGCCTCCGCGCCATCTCAAGCCTCGACCACCCGCCAGACGAGGCTTCCGGACTCGCCGTCGGCGCTGGGTGCGCAGGGACCTGTGCGGGATGCCCGGCAACAGAGCAGGCCTCGAGACTCCGGTCCTGACAGATTGGCTGCGCTGTGCGGCGCGAACGAGACTATCTGTCAGCCCGAGGGGGAGACGGGGCCCTTTTCCTTAGGTTGGGCTATGGCCCGGCACTTGCTCTCTCCCGACCCGTGGAGCGCCAGTACATCTTCTGGAGGACCGGCCGCGGCTGCCTGGCGGGGATCGCCTCCTTCATCGCAGCCGTCGTAATCGCCTCTCTGGTCGGCCTCATCTTCGGCTCGCCGCTGCTGGGGCTGGCCTTAGCCGTTCCTGTCCTTGTGTCCAGCGCGCTCGTCAGCGCGAGGCTCGATGCACGCGCTACGAGAAGGCATCCGAGGAGCTGACGATGCGGATTCTGTTCGTCGAGAATCACGACGTCTTCGCCGATGGGGTGCGCGCGAGGTTTCTTGCCGCGCACGAGGTCGTCATCGTTCCCTCGCTGGCAGGCGCTCGCGAGGCCCTTGCCCGCACGTCGTTCGAGGTGATTCTCGTGGACTTCGACTTGGATGACGGCAAGGGAGTAGAGCTGGTGCAGGAGCTGTGCGCATCCGGGTCCAAGGCGCCGACCATCGTTGTCTCTGCCCGGGAGGATGGCAACCAGGCTCTTCTCACGGCCGGCGCGATGGCTGCCGTCTCGAAGCTGCAGTTCAACAGAATCGAAGGCGTGCTCGCAGCTCTCGAGATTGCGGCCGACGAGCGCGCGTGATGCCGTTCGAAACTGCATCCCTTCTCGTCCAGGCGCGGCAGTCGGGCGACGATAGGCTCGCCGTGGTCGAGACCGACGACGGACTCGTCCTCGTCGTGGCGGACGGCGCAGGTGGCGCCGCGGGCGGAGCACAGGCGGCAAGCTCCATCGTGGACTTCGTGCACTCGGCAGCGAGGTCCGCTCCACTCTCCTCGGTCTGCCCTGAGCTCCTGCTCTTGACGATCGACCGCGACCTCGCTGACGCCAGACATGGCGGGCAATCCACCGCCGTGCTCGCCATCGTTTCGGACGACGGCGTCCGTGGGGCCAGCGTTGGAGACTCGGGCGCGCTCGTGGTTGGTCCGGCCGGCGTGGTGGATCTCACCAGGCACCAGGTGCGCAAGCCGTTGCTGGGCGACGGCATCGCCGTGCCCGTCCCATTCGCAGCGGGCCCCCTCACCGGGACGCTGGTCCTCGCGAGCGATGGCTTGGTGAAGTACGCGCCTGCCCGACTCCTGCATGAGATCGCACTGCGTCCCGACCTTGCGGGCGTCCCGCGTGCGATGGTGGACCTCGCCCGGCTTCGGTCTGGCGAGTTGCAGGACGATGTCGCGGTAGTGGTCTGCCGGGCGGTGTCACCATCGTGATCGGCTGCCTTCTCCTTGGCTTGGCGAGACCAGTCCAGCAGTCCAGTGCTCGCAGGAGACTCGCTGGCCGCTCGTTCTCATGGCGCCAGCTTCCCGGTCGCCTCGAGCGCCTGGAGGATGCGCGGATCCCCGCGCGGGTCCACCGAGTCCTCCACCATGGCGGGCTTGACGCTCACGCCCTCGGCCGTCGCCTCCGCGAGCTGGATGAAGGGCACCCTGGGCGCGGCCGACGACACCTCGGACCCGAAGGCGCCCCGGTAGACGGGCTGGCCGTCGGCGACGGCGACGAATGGCAGCCCGCCCAGCGGAAGCGGGCCGAGCCGGCTCTTCAGCCCCTCGGTCGTCATCCCCATCGCGAACGCCACGAAGTGATCTCCCTGGCGGTAGTAGCGGATGGAGTAGAGGTCGAGCGCCGGCTGGGGATCGAGCGCCAGCGAGTCGAGGGGGAGCGCGGCGGCGGCCTCCGAGTCGAGGTGGCGGTCGGCGAGGAGGAAGAGCGAGAAGCGCTGCGCCTCCTCGTAGCCCATGACGACCGCGGCGGGGGCGAAGAAGCGGGCCCCGTCGTCGCGGTCGCCCGGGGCGTGGAGGGTGAGGCAGACGCGGAGCGCGAGCGGGCCGGAGGGCTCCTCGCGGGTGAAGGTTAGCGTCCCGTGCATGCGGAAGGCGGCGGCCGAGGGGCCGCTGCCGTAATACGTGGAGCCGATGTCCATCGAGGCGTTGAGGTTGTCGACCGGGGTGAAGGTCAGCGGCAGATCGACCGGGGTGAAGGTCAGCGGCAGATCGACCGGGGTGAAGGTCAGCGGCAGATCGACCGGGGTGAAGGTCAGCGGCAGATCGACCTCGCCCTCGGGGAAGCGGCCGCCCATGCTGAACAGGCTCAGCGACGGCAAGGCGTTGAAGGTGTCCTGGGCGTGGAAGATGAGGTCTGCCGCCTCGCAGCAGTTGAGGAAGAGCACCGAGCTGGTGGTCGCCACCGGTCTCGGAAGCCCGCCGGCCAGGCTGATCTTGGCCAGGTCGCCGGAGCAGAACAGCTCGTCGCCCGCATCCGGTCCGGGGGAGGAGGCGGCGTCGGAGCGCGGGAGCGAGGCATCGCTGCGGGCGAGCGCGGCGTCGGGGGGGGCGCTGGCGTCAAGGGGACCGTAGCCGGGGCCCGAATCCGCCGCGGGCGTCGTCGCGGCGTCGCGGCCGGCATCCCCTTGGCCGTCCCGGTCGCCGTCGCCCACCGGATCGAAGCAGCCTGCGCCGAGCGCGAGGGCGAGCGGCGGCACCAGGGAGAGGGCCAGTGTGATTCGCATCGAATCCTCCAAACCGAAGCGGGGACCGACTCGGATCGCAGGTCGCTCGAGAAGGACGCGCGAGACGGCCCAGCGATCCGCTGGCGGGCTTAGCGGGCGCCTATCATAGTCGCTTGACGACGGTCGCGACGCGCCGCGCCGCTTGACGGTGTGAGATTACATGCGTAATCTTAGTCCCGGGATTACAGGTGTAGTCGTCGGAGGGTCTCCAGCATGAAGTCGCTCCCGCGAATCTCCGAGGCCGAGTGGCGAGTGATGAAGGTCCTGTGGGGTCGCTCGCCGCTGCCGGCCAGCGAGGTCATCGAGGCGCTCGCCAAGGACACGGACTGGAAGCCGAAGACCGTCAAGACGCTCTTGAACCGCCTGGTCGCCAAGCGCGCGCTGGGGTTCGAGCAGGACGGCCGGGCCTATCGCTACTTCCCGCTGGTCGCGGAGAAGGACTGCATGCAGACCGAGAGTCGCTCCTTCGTCGAGCGGCTCTACGGCGGCGCCTTCTTCCCGATGCTCGCGTCCTTCCTCGAGCGCGAGACTCTCTCCGACGAGCAGATCGCCGAGCTCAAGCGAATCCTGCGCAGCAAGGGATCGAAGAGATGAGCCCCCTCTCGCTCGTCGAGGGCTTGGCGCCGGTGTTCGACCGCCTGCTCCAGTGCGGCTGGCAGGCGAGCGTCCTCATCGTGGTCGCGTTGCTTTTGCGCTTCCTGCTCCGGGGGCGGTTCGAGGGCCGCTGGTGGCACGCGATGTGGCTGCTGGTGTTCGCCCGGCTGGCGCTGCCCTGGGCGCCGTCGACCGCGCTCAATCCGCTGGGCTGGCTGCCCACTCCGGCCTCGGCGAGCCCCCTGTCGTCGGTCGAGCGCACCGCGGTCGAGGCGCTCTCCCCGAGCATGGCCGCCGCGCCCCGCGACGAGGCGCCGCCGCGACCTTGGCCTGCGCGTCAGCTGCTCGGTCTGCTCTGGCTCGCCGGGGCGATGGTCATGGCGGCGGGCGTCGTGGCCGGGGTCGTCCGGTTCTGGTGGGCCGTCTCGCACGAGCGCCTGGTCACCGACCACGCGGTGCTCGAGCTGCTCGAGGACTGCAAGGCGAAGCTCGGCGTCCGGACCGTGGTGGGCGTCGTCGCGAGCACGCGGATCTCCGGCCCGGCGCTCTTCGGCTTCGTCCGCCCGCGCATCCTCCTGCCGGCCGGCTTCATGCAGGCGGTCAGCCCTGACGAGCTGCGCCACGTCCTCCTGCACGAGCTGGCTCACCTCAAGCGGGCCGACGTCCTCGCCGGTTGGTTCGCCTGCCTCGTCCACATCGCCCACTGGTGGAACCCATTGGTCTGGCTCGCCCAGCAGCGGATGCGCGCCGACCGGGAGCTCGCCTGCGACGCCATGGCGCTGCGTGCACTCGCCCCCGGGGAGCCGCAGGCCTACGGCGACACCGTCATTCGTCTGCTGGAACGATTCGCCCCCGCCCGCTCGCTGCCGACCCTGACTGGAATCCTCGAAGACCAGTCACTGCTGAAGAGGAGGATCACCATGATCGCCCGTTTCGATTCTCGCGCTTCCACCCCGCTCGCACTTGCCCTGCCGGTTCTCGCCGTCATGGGCTTCTTGGCTCTCACCGATGGACGAGCAGCCGCCGCCGCACCCGGCGCCGCGCCGCAGTACTCGACGAGCGAGACCTTCGTCATCCGCCCCGGCCAGGGAATCGATTCCATCGCCGTCGGGGCCACGGTCGAGCAGGTGGAACGGGTCTTCGGCAAGGCCACTCCAGAGAGCAGGTCCGAAGGCAAGATGATCTGGCTGAACTATCGGCGCGAGACGGGCGTCGATCTCCTTCTCACCAAGGAGGGCCGGGTCCACGAGATCCGCTTCAACAAGGGATTCGCAGGGCGCCTGGCCAACGGGATCCAGGTCGGCAGCTCGCTCGACGAAGTGCTGGCCAAGAGCGGCGGGGCGAAGAAGAGCGTCGAGGCGGGCAGGGCCGGCACTCACGCCAACGACCGCGGCGCCGACCGGGTGCTCTACAAGCAGGTGCGCGACGGGACCACGGCCTCCTTCAAGTTCGTCGATGCCGAGAGCGGAATCCTCTACTGGTTCGGGCCTGATCAGCTCCTCACCCAGATCGTCGTGTTCGCGCCCAATCGCCAGTAGAGCGACTCATCGGCGGGTCGGGCCTCGGCCTGGTGCCGAAGCCCGCCGGTCGAATGCAATGCCTACCCCGTGCCCTCCCTGTCGGGGCCCTTCTCCCGCTGCCCGGGGTGAGGGCTGCGCGCCGCGCGGATTGCCCGGCCGCAGGTAGCAGACGGCGGGCGAGGACTGAGCCACAGCTATTCATCCCTGTCGATGAAGCGCCCCAGCCCCGGGCGTCAGCCCGTGGGGCATCCGAGTCTCGAAGGGCGCCAAGGCCCGACGACGGAACGTCAGTGGAGGAGGCGCACTGTTCGGGGACTTGGCGCTGCCCCACGGGCTGACGCCCGGGGCTGGGCAGCGTCGGGTCGTTGCTGCGCCTGTGGCCCGTGCCGAGCGTTCAGTCGAACAGGTCGTCGTCATCCCAGTCGTGGTGGCTGCAGTCTCCTTGAGCGATCTCCTCGAAGACCTCCACGCAGGCATGGAGCTGCATGACCGCGGCGGGGGTGAGC
>JACRCT010000556.1 GCA_016218885.1 Deltaproteobacteria bacterium
ACCGAGCGATTTCGAAATGGATGAATTCACCCTCCGCGCCCATGCTCGCGTTGGCCATTCCGTTGAAGAAGCGGTCGATGCGGCGATAGTAGTCGACGACGTCGCCCGGGAGGCTCGTGGTCGATGGATCGGTGACCGTGCAGACGTTGGTGTCGTTGATGCCATACCCGACGAGCACGGACTTGGTGCCCTTGAAGAGGTGCGCCGCTTCAGGCTTGGCGACGCAGAAGCCGTCCACGCAACCCAGCCCCGCTGCGCAGTCCTGGTTGTGGCAGCATTCCGCCATCGGGTAGAAGACGCCGTCGCAGCACACGCTCCTCGTATACCCGCGGTTGAAGGCCCCGAAGGGGCCGCTCCCATTGTCGTTCTCGTAGACGCTGGGGAACGTGGAGGCGCCGCATGCCACGGTTCCCTCGGCTCCCGGCACCGGCTCGACTCTGGCGGTGAGCGTCACGGCGCCCACCTCCGCGCCCGTTCCATCCATGACGCGGAAGACCAGGTAGGACTTGGTCTCGTTGTAGAAGGACTCCTTGGCAGGCGTCACCTGGATCGCGATCTCGGCAGAGCCGCCCGCGCCTACCACCAGGGAGTAGTAGGTACCCGAGCCACGGTCGTGGCCCGTCGCGCCCTCCGGGTTGGTGACGGTGGCCAGGCCGAAGAACCGGTAGCTCTCGCTCGCAGTGTCCTCGTTCAACTCGTAGGCGTACCGGAGCTCGATGGCATTCGCGGTGCCGTTCCGTGCCCTGATTCTCATGGTGTGGGTCTGGCCCTTGATGAGCTTCTCGTCGCCGGCGAGGGAGAGCGCCAGGCCACGGACCTCGAAGATGGGACCCGGTCGGGACAGCAGGATGCGCTCGGGCCGGCCAACGGGTTCGCCAGGGAGAATCTTCTCGGGAAGCCCGCAGAGATCGCCGGTGACGGTCTCCAGGCAGCGGATCTTGCCGGGCGAATGGGAATCGGCGTGGCTCGCGTCCTGAGGGCCGGTATCCGGAGCCGCGGCGTCGACGGCGTCCGCGTCCACCACATCGGCGTCGGCAAGGCTGGCATCACGTTGCGTGGGGTCGGGAGGCCCAGCGTCGACAGCGCCAGCATCCGCACGGCCGCCATCGGCGGCGTCAGCTTCGCCCGGGTTCTCGAGCGGCGGCGATTCGCGCCAGCACGCCGGGCCCACGAGGACCAGGGCTACAGCGGCGAGGAGCCCTCTCATCGGTTTCTCCCATTCCTTGTCGAGCCCGGCGTTGAGGGCGGTGTCGCGGGCGTGTGAGAGCCGACGCCACCCTGGGGTTTTGACACGCGGCCGCAAGCCCCGCAATCGTGCGCGATCGGTGGCCGAGGGGTGGGTCATTTGCCCCGCGCAGGTGCGTGGCGGCTCTCGGGGCAGCAGCCTGCCCGAGCTCCGGGCTGCTCTCCCTCTCGCGAGCGGCTACTTCCAGCGGGCATAGACCTGGAGCATCTCCTTCATCCTCGCGTCGTTTTCGATGAGCGCGCGCCTCCAGTCGTTGGAGCTGCAGTTCTCGAGCACCCAGGCGCGATCTTCGTCGAGCGCTCTCTTGGCCTCGTCCGCCCCTTGGGACTTCTCGCTATTGAGCGAGTCCATGAGGGCCCGCTCGCAGTAGCTGAGGACGCCCTGGTTGCCCGGGAGGCGGTGGATCAGGTTCTCGCAAACCTTGGGGATGACCTCCCACTGGCTGGGGTCGCCCACGAGGCGGAAGGCGACGCCGAGCACCTCCGCTGCCTGGCGGCAATAGCTGCCCACCGCTGTCCCACCCTGCTGCTGACAGGCGATGAGCTTGCGGCTGCCCAGCCACTGGAGCAGCTCGATCTTGCGACGCAGCTGCTCCGACTTGGTGTTGTCCAGGCTCATCAGGAGCTCGTCGACACGCTGGGCGAAGTCGGGGGCCTGGGGATCGAGCGACTTGTACGCCGCATCCGCGCTGGCGACGACCTGGCGGTCGGCGCGGTCGAAGATGGCGGCGAGGCGCTCGGATGCGGTGCGCGCGGCGCGATAGTTGGGATCGGCGGCGAGCGCCTTCTCGAACAGCTCGCGCGCTCTCGAGACCTCGCCCTTGTCAGCGGCCACGAGGCCGGCTGAGTACTGGGCCCAGGCGTCGTACGACTGAGTGGCGTTGGCGCGCAGCTTCGACCTCTCGGTCGAGGCGAGCTTGATGTCGAGCGAGCGCACCAGCGCTTCGACCAGCTCTTTCTCGAGCGCGAAGAAGTCCTCCTTGGGGCCCTCCACCCGCTCGGCAGTGATCACCGCACCCGTCTCCACGCGGATGAGCCGGGCGTCGATGCGCAGCGTGTCGCGAGCGAGCGAGTAGCCACCGGTCATCAGGTATTGCGCGGCGAGGCCGCGCCCCAGCTTCTGGGCCGACTTGGGGTCGACGTAGGCGCTCTTCGAGAGCTTGAGCTCCGCGAGCACGTCGTTCAGCCGCTGGCGCTCCACGAGCTGCAGGGACCCGACCTGCGAGAGGTCGGTGATGAGCGTGTCGGCCAAGCCTCGGGACAGCGGCGCAAGCTCTTCCTTACCCGTGTTGTTGTCGAAGTAGGCGACCGCCAGGGTTGCGGGCCTCGGAGAGGCGGCAAGCAGCAGGAGGGTCATGATCAAGGAAGGGCTCATGGGCTTGCAGCATACCTCTCGCTCACCAGCCCTTCGGCGCGCTGTCTCGAGCGAAGGGCGGACGGACCCGAGCCCTCTTCCTCGTGGCCCTCTTCGGCGCGACGGTCCCTGGAGCGTGCAGGGGCCATCGTTCTGGCAAGGGCGCGCCCCCATCGGGTCGCAGCGGAACAGACGGCGACCAGGATGGGCGCACCTTTCGCAGTGCCATCGGCGAGCTGGCTCCTGAGCCGGCTCTGCCTCCAGAGATCTCCGAGCTCGCGACGAGGCCTACCGCCAGTCGATCTTCAGCAGCACCTGCGCCGACCACGGGCGGGCAAGGTGAAGCCAGGCTACGCCGGAGCCGTCGGGAGCGCCGGCCAGGTAGTCGCGTCCTTCGCTCAGCTCCTCCTCGCCGAGGGTGATCTTCGGACTCGGAGAGGCGGCGGGCACGGCCTGGACTCGAAAGGAGCTCGTCGGCTGCCGGCTTCCGCTCGCGGGGGTGACGGCGATGACCTTGCTCGAGGGCAATCGCAGCTCGTAGTAGCCGCCGCCCTCGTTGTACCCGTCACCGTCGCCGTCGCCAGCCTGGCCGGTGACAACCGCCTCCGAGATCCCCAGCTGCAGCGGGTCGGTGAAGGCCACCACCTGCGCCTCCAGCTCCATGCAGTCGCCCGAGCTCGCGAAGGTCGTCAGGAACTGCCCGGAGTACGTCCGGACCGGTACCGGCGCGTCCCGGACCCAGTCGCTCGCCAGCAGGAACGAGTGAGACGGGCTCCCGACCTCCCAGAGCCGCATCCCGTCAGGGCCCGCGGCTGCCGTGTCGCGCTGCGCCCAGCCGACCCCGTCCTTACCCGCTGAGTCCAGCACGCACAGGTAGCCGAGCCCGTCGTCGTCCCAATGGAACTCGAAATCACGACCTGTCTTCAGGTTGCTCGTTTGCGCTCCACCGACAACATGGGACATGGCGCTCACCCTTGTTGCATCGATGGTGACGAAGGCGAGCAGGAAGTCCTGGGATCCGGCGAAGGTCGAGGTGACTTGGACCTCCTCGTTCCGATGCAGTCGCCCATCGGGGTGCAGCGTGTAGGTGCTCGTCCCGGTCAGGCCAACGGTCCCCCAGCTGACCTCCAGCTGCGCGATGGGACCGCGCCCCGTCAACGACCGCGCCGACACACTGCTCTCGCGATTGTAGGCGTGGTCGAAGTACGAGATGCCGGCCAGGTACTCGGGCTTCGCGTCTCCGCGATAGAGCAGGTTCTGGTTGCTCGCCGCTCTGATGCGGATGTCTGCAGGTACGCATCCTTGGCCGCAGTCGAACGCGACCTCGACCACGCGGTTGCTCATCACGACGCCGCCGTCGAGCTCCACGGCGCTCGTGCCGACGAGGCCTGCGGCGTCCAGCGCCACCCCGCCATCGGCTCCGTCGGCGCCACCGTCGGCGCCACCGTCGGCGCTTGCCACGACGAGATCGTCCGTGGAGACAAGGAGGTGACATCCAGCGAGCAGCACCAGCGCCGCGACGCCCAATCCCAATGCGAGCTGCTGACGCATGGCTAGAACCCTCCCGAGAAGACCAGCGCCCCACCGCCGGCGACCGGGGCCAATGTCACGCTCGTGGAGATCGTCTCCGGGGTTGCCGAAGGGGCAGTCGGGGACGGGGCGGTCAGCACCAGCACCAGCCCCGCGCCAGCGGCGACCGCCGCCGCGACGAACAGCCCGTCGGCGACCCATAGCTTCGCGTCGATGCTCGCCTTGGTGGTCGAGAGCGCCTCCTCGCTCGTGGGGGGCGCGTCCTTGGCGCTCGAATGTTCCTGTTCGGCGAGCACGCCGGCGACCACCCCGCCGACGAGCGCGGCGCCGCCGACACCGAGGAGGGCAAAGCCCGCCACCCTGGCTGGCGAGGTCGATGGGGCCGGTGCCTGCGCGCGCGCCTGCGCGGCGGGCGCCGATGGGGCCGTGACGGTCTTGGCCAGCGGCGAGGCGTTGAAGGTCTCGGCGAGGGCCGCCGGGACGAGGTCAACCAAATCGCCCGCCGTCGCGGCCTGCTTGGTGGCCCGGGCCAGCGCGGTGGCTCTCGCCACGTCAAGCAGGGTGGTGGTCAGCAGCCAACGGCCGCCGATCTCCCCAATCTCCGGAACCAACAGATACCCCACGCCCAGAGCTCCGCCGACCTGTGCCAGGCAGGAGCTGTCGCTGCAACCCAGCAGCTCCTTCTGCTTCTCGAGCCCGATCAGCGCCTGCAGGTCGGAGCCGGCGAAGACTCGCACCGGATACTGCGCAGCCTCGGAGACGATGACCGGCGAGAGCGCCGCGACCGACTTGAGATCGACGCTTCCCGTCACCTTGAGATCGAGCACCGCCAGCCGTGGGAGGTGCCTGCGCTCCGCGCCGTACGCAGTCACAGCCGTGAGCAAGCTGGCGACGGCAAGCGCGAGGCAGGGCCCAAACTTGAATCGTGCGTCCACGTCGTCTGCCCCCGTTTCTCGGGCATCGTCGGCTGGCGCAAGCGCACCCCTCCCAAGCCCGGCACAAGAGCGAGGGAGTCTACACGAGGGACGGTCAGCGCCAAGGAGAAGAGCAGCAGCCTGTCCAGAGGATGGACGAGTCTGCCTCTCGCTTGGGGACACGGCGGTGCGGGAGAGGGGGCCCTGGATTGGAGATGCGCCGTGGGAGCGACGTGGCGTCGCGAGCGCCTGGCGTGGGCTTCAACCTCGGATCGGGTCCCCTGCTCTAAAGCTTCCACGGGTCCCGCCCGCTTGGCCTCGGCGCTGGGCGCCCGAGTGGCACCTCGCTCTTCGACCTCTCGCTCACCAGCCCTTCGGCCCGCTGCTTTGAGCAGAGGACAGACAGAGTCGAACCCTCTCCCTAGCTTTCGGCAGCGGGCGCACCGACTGCACGGAGTGATCAGGATGATCGAGGTGCCAGCGCACGTCTGGTTGCTGTTCGGCGGCACGCTGCTCGTCATGCTGGCGATCGACCTGCTCGCGCACCGTGGCGAGAGATCCGAGTCGAGGAAGGCCTCGGTCGTTTGGAGCATCGTGTGAATCGCGGTGGGGCTGGCGTTCGGCGGCCTCGTCTGGGCGAGATTCGGCAGCGAGGCAGGGCAGGAGTACCTGGCCGCCTACGCCATCGAAAAGAGCCTCAGCCTCGACAACCTCTTCGTCTTCCTCGTCGTGTTCCAGAGCCTGAAGATTCCCACGCGCTATCAGCACACCGTGCTGTTCTGGGGCATCTTCGGCGCGCTGGTCTTCCGGGCGCTGTTCATCTTCCTGGGCGCGGCGGCGCTGGAGCGCTGGGAGTCCGTCTCCTATGTATTCGGTGCCATCCTCGTCATGGCGGCGGTCCACGTCTTCCGCGAGAACCCGGCGGAGAAGAAGGAGAACCTGGCCGTCCGATTCCTTTCACGGCACTTGCCGGTGACCGAGCGCCTCGAGGGGAAGAGGTTCTTCCTTCGAGTGGACGGAAGGCTCCTCGCGACTCCGCTGGTGCTCGCCGTGATCGCCCTCGAGCTCACGGACATCCTCTTTGCCATCGACTCGGTGCCAGCGGCGTTCTCGATGACTCACGACCCGTTCCTGGTCTACACCTCCAACGCCTTTGCCGTCCTGGGGCTGCGGGCGCTGTACACCGTCCTGGCCGTCTCGATCGCGCGGATGGGAAGGCTGCACTACGGGTTGGCGGTGATCCTGGCCTTCGCAGGCCTGAAGATGGTCGTCGATCGCTGGATCCACATCCCGCCGCTGCTCTCGGTCCTCATCATCGTGGCCATCCTCGGCGCGGCGGTGCTCTGGAGCGTGCACGATCGGCACAAGGGGGGCGTTGGACGCCGGCCCGCCTATCCGCGCGACGCCGCGAGCTGATGCCTCTCCAAGAAGCCTCTGAGCTCGGGCCAGGCCAACGCCAGGTGGTCGCACTCGCCCGCCGCGCCTGGCCGGCCCACCGCCAGCGCCTCGGCGCGCTCGGCCTCCGAGGCGCTTGGCAGGCCCGCCATCGCGAAGGCTCGCAGCAGACGCAGCGTGCGCAGGTCCTCGCCCGCCAGCGTCGCCTCAATGGCCCGGCGGCGCTCGGCGTAGCGGGACACCACGTCGGCGAAGCGGCCCTCGCGGCAGGCGATGATCGCCTCCGGAACCCGCGCGACCTCGACCGCGGTGGTCGCCGCGGCCCGCTCGGCCTCCGGCATCCAGGCCCGGGCCGCCGCGAGGTCGCCGAGCAGGGCGTAGCAGGAGGCCACCAGCGAGGGCGCGCTGGAGGCGACCAGCGGGCTGCGCATGGGGCTGTCGTGGATGGCCACCGCGGTGGCGAGCGAGAGCGCGCGGGGCAGGTCCCCGCGCAGCAGCTCGGTGTCGGCCAGGTTGAAGACCGAGATGGGGTGCAGAGCCGGAGCGCGGAAGCGGCGGGCATTGGCCTCGAAGGCGGCGCACGCCTCGGCCAGGTGTCCCTCGAAGACCAGGGTGCTCGCCGCAGCGTTGGCGCGGGTGAACGCGCGCAGGTCGTGGGCCGAGAGGAAGAAGAGCGCCGCGGCCACCAGCGCGAAGCCGGCCACCAGCGCCAGCGCCCGGGTGCCGCTCACCATCTCCCCGCCGCCCGCCAACGCCCACACCACGGCCAGGATCGCCGGCAGCCCCATCCAGAGGGCGAGCCGGCGGCGCAGCCCGGCCCGATCCGGCCGCAGATGCTCCTCCTTGGGCAATGGCGCGAGCGGCAGCTCAGAGAGGCGAGACACCCGACCCTGCCTTGCCTAGAACCGGTAGCCGAACGTGGCCACGGGGAAGGAGACCAGGGCGTTGAGGTAGTAGTAGCCGCCCGCGCTTTCCCGGGAGTTCACACGGTCCCCGAAAGCGAGGCCAATGATCGGAACCTTGAACCCCATGCTGAACCCGGACTGCGAGGTGTAGTGGAAGCCCATCCCCACCCCGACCGAGCCAACGGTGTGGGTCACGACATGAGAGCTGTAGCCGTAGTACTCGGTGTCTCCGTAGAACCCCAATGAAGCGCTGGCGAAGAGGTCGAAGTGCCAATTGCGATCGTCGCTGATCTTGAAGCTCAGACCCGGCGCCAGGGTCACGCCTCCGACTGGGCTATCGGTGCCCAGCGAGTACATCGGCAGGGCCAGCGAGCCGCTGAGGAAGCCATAGAAGAGCCCGTAGTCGAGGTCGGCCATGAGGATGCCCGGCCCCAGCCCGAACTGAAGGCCGAAGTGCCGGTCGACGGGCTCGGTCTCCGGCACGCGCTCCTTCCTCTTCTTCTCGCGCAATGGCGGCTCCGCGGGCGCCGCGACGGGCGAAGGCGCGGCGGGAGCGACCACGGGCAGCATCAGACGCACCTCGACGACTTGGCTGCGCGCGACGGGCAGGACCTGGCCGCCGGGCACGACCAGCGCGGCGGTATCGGGATCGACGCTGAGCAGCTCGCCCACCATCGAGCTGCCGTTGGCCAACCGCAGATCGACCTGCTTGCCCAGCACCGCGCGCAGGACGGCCTCGGACACCGGGGCCTGCACCTGGACCGCGACGGGATCCGGGCTGGAGCTGGGCGGAGGGGCCGCTGGGTACTGCGCGCGCGCCGGAGCGGCCAGGGCCAGCATGAGCAACGGAAGGAAGTGGCGGATACGGAGAAGACAGCGAGTCATCATTGGGAGCCTCAGCTCAGAAGCGGTATCCGAACGTCGTGACGGGCAGGGCCAGCGCGGAGTGCGCATAGAAGGCGTAAGCGCGCTCGCGCACGTCGTCCATGCCGCGATCGTCCAGGGCGAAGGTGGAGCCGAAGAGCGGGAACTTCAGGCCCAGGGTGAAGCCGCGGTCGCTCGTGAAGTGGAACCCTGCGCCCAGGCCCAGCGAGAGCACCTCCCGGCTGCGGCTCTCGATGAGCGGGCTCCTCGCCGGCAACCCGAACGCGTAGACATCGAAGTGCCAGCGCGGATCGCGCGGGACGGGGAACGTGACCCCGGCGCCGACCACGCCCATCAGGTACTCGTCGTGCAGGAACACGTCCAGGGGGAGCGGCGCGCTGACGAACCCATAGAAGAGGCCCACCTCGAGGTCGAGCGCGAGCACCCCCGGCCCGAAGCCGTACATCAACCCCACGTAGCGGCTGGTGGTTGGCGGCGGCGCATGGGCTCCGGCGGTGATCGGTGGCGGAGGAGGCGGCATGGGCGCCAACACCGGCGAGGGCGACGATGGCTCGTCCGCCGCGTGAGCAGGCACTACCCAGGCCAGCGCGACCAGCAGCCCGAGGGCAGAGACCCATCCGGTTGGTGACGTCACGTGCTTCCCTCCGCGTCGACTGTCGTGAGGGCGACAGTAGAGCATGGGCCGGTGTGCGTTGCATCGATTCGCCCGGGCGTGGGGGCCGTTGCGGGGCTTCCGCCCACGCGGGAGGTCCTCAACTTGAGGGGGCACCTGCCACCAGGGAGGCGGACATGAAGCCCATCCCACTGCTCGTCGCGGCGCTGCTGCTCGTCCCCAGCGCCTGCAAGGGCTCGAGCGCCCCGCCGAGCCAGCCGGCACCTGCGGCGCCGGCAGAAGAGCCGCGCACGGGCACGCTGGGCAACCGCCCCCCTGCCGGCGCCACCGTTCCCGAGGGCGTCGGGGGGAGCGGGGAGCTGCGCCCCTCTCTGGCGCCGCTGATCGAGCGGGTGCGATCCGCGGTGGTCGGCGTGACCAGCCACCGTCGCGTGAGCGCCCCCGACGAGCTCGATGACCTGCTGCGACGCTTCTTCGGCGACTCCCCTTCGGGAGGACCGCGCCGGCCGCAGGTGGAGACCGGCCTGGGCTCGGGGTTCATCATCGATGCCGGCAAGGGGTTCGTGCTCACCAACAACCACGTGGTAGAGGGGGCCAGCGAGGTGCTGGTGCGCCTCTCCGACGAGCGGGAGGTGACGGCGCAGGTGGTCGGCACCGACGCCGCCACCGACATCGCGGTCATCCGGCTCAAGGAGACGCGCGGGCTCACCGCCGCGCCGCTGGGGGACTCCGATCAGATGCGGGTGGGGGACTTCGTGGTAGCCATCGGCAACCCCTTCGGGCTGGAGCTGACCGTGACCAGCGGCATCATCTCCGCCAAGGCGAGGGTCATCGGCGCCGGCCCCTACGACGACTTCCTGCAGACCGACGCGGCCATCAACCCCGGCAACTCCGGCGGCCCGCTCTTCGACCTGGAGGGCAACGTGGTGGGCATCAACACCGCCATCGTCGCCAGCGGGCAGGGCATCGGCTTCGCGGTGCCCATCAACCTCGTGAAGACCCTGCTGCCGCAGCTGGAGAGGACCGGCAAGGTGGTGCGCGGGTTTTTGGGGGTGACGGTGCAGGACCTGACCCCGGACCTGGCGCGGGCGATGGGGCTGGAGCAGACCAGCGGCGCGTTGCTCAGCGCGGTGGAGCCTAATGGCCCCGCGGCCAAGGCCGGCCTGGCGTCGGGCGACGTGGTGGTCGCGCTCGAGGGCGAGCCGGTGAAGGCCGCCGCCGAGCTCTCCCGGCGAGTCGCCGCTCTGCCGCCCGGCCAGAAGGTGACCGTGCGCTATCTGCGCAAGGGCAAGGCGAGCGAGGCACAGGCCACCCTGGGCGAGCGACCTTCGCGGCCCAGCCGCCGCGGAGAAGGCCCGTCCCCGGAGGAGAGCCTGGGCCTTTCGCTGGGGAGCGTGACGCCGGAGATGCGTCGCGAGCTCGGGACCGACGCCGGCGCCCTGGTCACCGACGTCCAGCCCGGCACCCGTGCCGCGCGCTCCGGAATCCGCCCTGGCGACGTCATCGTCGAGGCCAACGGGCAGCCGGTGCGCTCGGCCCAGGAGTTCGTGGCCATCGCGCGGTCGGCGCGGGACAAGCCGGTCCTGGTGCGGGTGATGCGGGAGGGCAGCGGTTTCTTCGCCGCCATTCCCGGGTCATGAGGCCCCTTGTCTCATGGGACCCACCGGCCCCATGGGACCTCCTGGACCGATGGGACCCATTGAATCGCTCGATCCGGGATTCGTCGGCGTCGGCGTCGGCCGTCGTTGGCCGTAGGCCGTAGGCCCGAGCGCGAGCGCGAGCGAGCCGGCAGCGGAGAACACCGGACGGCGCGGAGCAGGACGGTGAGCGCGAGCGAACCGGCAACCAGCCGCGTGATGCGTAGAGCGCGAAGCCCAATCCACGACATCCAGGAGGGCGACTCGAGCTCAGGGCAGGTGGGGTCACTAGTGGGCTCTGCGGTCAGGACGAGCGCGCTCCCAGAAGGAAAGGGAAGCCCAGGTTCAGATCGAGGCGCCCAGCTCGAGCCCGACGAACCAGCGGATGTCGGTCACCGGCACGCCCTCGGGATAGGTCCGCAGCCGGGTGTTGGTCCAGCGCGCCCCGCCGCGCATGAAGAAGTTGTCGTGCGGCCTGGCCATCAGCCAGCCCTCGGCGGAGAAGGCGCGATCAGCGTAGCCGGCAGCGTGCTTGGAGAAGACGAAGCGGGGCCCTCCGGCGAGCTCGAGCTGCAGCTGCTCTCCCAGGAGCGGCTGCAGGAGCTTGAGGTGCACCTCGGTCGAGCGATAGCGGGTGCTCAGCGTCGGCGACTCACACTTCATCAGCGCGCGCTCCGACACCCAGGCCGCGCTCGCGCCGATGTGTGGCCACATCCCGCCGATGGGATAGCGCCACGCCGCCCGGGCCACGATCTCGTCGTCGTCCACCTTGCAGGTGGCGCCGTCGAAGTCGCCGCCCTTGATCGAGGCCTGGGCAAAGGTGCGCCGGTAGTGGCCCTCGAGCGAGAAGTCGGCGACCTTGCCGCCTGCCAGCTGGGCGATGGCGGGGATCATCCTCAAGGGATAGAGGGTCACGTCGAAGCCCATCCCAGGCATCGACCCCTGAGCCTGGGGCACAATGGGGCTGGTCGTGCGCGCCGTGAAGCTGCGCAGCGTCGTGCCCCCGCCCACCAGGACATATCCCAGCGGCGGCCCCATCGGTCCCTTTCCCACCTCGCGGCGCACGCGACGTCCGCCCTCTCGGCTGGCTTCCTCGCCGACATCCCCGAGCCCCTCTTGAGCCACGTTCTGGGTGGGAGCCGGGGCGGGCACGAACGTGGGAACGGCGGGCGGCCCGAGGACTTCGCGGCTAGCCTTCAAGACCTCGTTCATCCAGCCGCGCACCTGGGCCTTGTCGGTCCTCTTGGTCCAGGTGAAGGCGATCTCGGTCGCGGGTGGGCTCGAGGGCTTCTCCAGCACCTGCACCTCGAGCTTGGCCCCCTGGAAGGCGGTGACGATGAGCCGCTCGGCCTTCACTGCCGCGGCGAGCTTCGCCAGACCCTCGCTCGTGGCCAGCGCCTGGCCCCTGAGCTTCTCCTGATCGATGGCCTTGAGGGTGGCGTCCTCCGCCACCAGGCGCGCGCCCAGCTTGTCCTTGAGCACCGCGTGGATCCACTTGTAGCTCGAAAGGTCGGGCTTGCCGTCAGCGCGCCGCGGCGGGACGGCCACCACCACCGGCCCTTTTTCCCAGTCCTCGTCGGCAGTCAGGTCGAGCCCCATGGCTGGCTTGGCACGGGTAGGCTTGTCTGCAGACAGGTCGAGCCCCAAGGCCCCGGACCCGGCCGCCGTGGGCTTGGCATCGGTCGTCAGATCCAGCCCTTGGAGAAGGTTCACGGCTGCCGGGGCCTGAGGCGGCGCAGCCACCACCGGCGCAGGAGCCTTGGTGGACTTGTCGTCCTTGGCAGTGCTGGTCGGGGCCGCCTTCTTGGAAGCGGCCTTGCCCGCGTTGGCATCGGGGGCGGCGGAAGCCTGGGCCGCCCGGGCCCCGGGCGAGGCCAGAGCAAGGGCGGCGACGATGAGCAGGGCGTTGCGCAGCATGGTTCCTCGTCTCACGGACTGGTCGGCCGCTCTTGCGGATGAGGCCTGCAGCTAGGTGGGGACGCAGGCGAAGACCACCTCGAGATGGCCGGTCTTGCCCTGGGTGACGATGTTGCAGGTCTCGTCGCAGAGGATGAGCTTCTTGGGGTCCTGGGGATCGTCGAAGTACCAGCCCGTACCGAAGATGCAGCCGGAGCGATCTCCCACGTCCAGGAAATATCCGGTGGGCGTGCCGTCGTCGGGGGTGAAGCGCACCTCGCCCTTCTTGGAATCGATGGTGGAGCCCACCGGCACCTCGAACTCGCAGCCCAGCGCGTTGCGCCGCACCTGGGTGAGCGCCTCGAGGAAGGCCACGTCGGCGTTCTGGCTGGTGTCGACCAGGATCGCCTTCTCCGTGCCGCCGGCCTGGGCCATCTGGTTCAGGGCGGTGAGGTCCTTGCCCACCCCGATGACGAAGGTCTTCACCGGGGGATCAGTGGTCGCCGACTCCTGGACCACGAGCAGCGCGTTGCCCAGGCTGTTGGGTAGCCCCTCGGTGACCGCCGTGCAGGAGGAGTCGGGGACGCCGTCGGTGGCCACCACCACCACCGCCTTGTGATCGGGGTGGGAGGCGAGCCACTCCTTGGTGTACGCCGTGACTCCCTCGAGCATGGGCACCATGGGAGTGCCGCCCCCGCCCGCCACCTGCTGCATGTCCAAGGAGGCGGCGATGATGGGCGCCACGTCGGGAGTGCCCCCGAGCTCTCCGATGGGCACCGCCGGTTGCTGGTAGGCATCGACCCGACACTGCAGCCGCAAGGGGTAGTACTGCAGTCCGACGCCCAGGTGGGCCAGCTGCGGGCTGTTGACGAACGACTTCATGGCCGCCTTCACGTTCGTCCACTTCTGCTCGAAGCTCATCGAACCCGAGAGGTCGAGGACGACCATGAGATCGAGCGGGCTGAGCTTCACCTCCCGCGGCTCAGTGTGGCAGACCGGCCCCAACCCCGTGTCGGGCGCGAGGGTCGGGCCGGCGTCTTGGGGGTCAACCTCCCCCGCGTCGTCTCCGTTCGGCAGCTGGCCGTCTCCAGCCACGATCCCGCCATCCTCCGTCCCGGGCGGCGGGGGCGGTTCGCGATCGATCAGATAGTCGGCGCAGGCGACACCGGTCGCGAGCAGCGCCACCAGAATGAGCTTGCGTGCCATCGAACTCACCTCAGTTGGGGCAGAAGATCGAGCCGTTGCAGCCATTGGGATGAGCTCCGCCTCCCAGCGTCCCGCAGTCGTCCAGGGTGTAGGGAGTGCACACGCAGGTGCCGTTGGAGCAGGCGTTGCGCGTATAGGGAGCGGCGTTGGAGCAGCTGCAGCTCACCGACTGGCCGCAGTTGCTGATGGTGCCGCACACGTCGCCCACCGCGCCCGCCGCGCAGGTGGGCGGCGTGCAGCAGGCGCTCTGGTAGCAGATCTGCGGGTTGGTGCAGGTGGAGACCATGGTCCCGTTGCAGCCGTCGGGTAGGCCGTTCTGGCCGCAGTTGGCGGGGGCCGTGGGCGTGCACTGGCAGGTCCCGCTGGCGCAGGCGGCGTTGGTCCACGGCGAGGCCGTCGTGCAGGGGCAGGACAGGTTGGAGCCGTCACCGCGCGGCCAGGCTGGATTGGGCGTGTTGGAGCAGACGCTCCCCTGCGCTCCAGTGGCGCTGTAGGTCCCGCTGCAGGTCTCGAAGGCCTCGCAGACATGGGAGGCGTTGCAGTAGTTCCCCGACGCGCACGGCCTCGCCACGGTCAGGCCGCTGCAGGGGCTGACGATGTCGCCGCAGGCGTCGCCCACGTTGCCGGCCGGCACCACCGGCGGGGTGCAGCAGGTGCCCTGCTCGGCGCCGCTGGCGAGGTGCCCGCTGTCCGAGCACTGCCGCCCGCCGCTGCAGGGGCAGGTCAGGTTGGTGCCGTCGCCCTTGGGCCAGGTGGGGTTGGCGCCGTTGGAGCAGGGCTGGTTGGCCAGGCCGCCGGCGCCGTAGGTCCCGGCACAGGTCTCATAGGCCTCGCAGACGTGGGAGGCGTTGCAGTAGTTCCCCGCCGCGCAAGGCCGGGGGACCATCACGCCGCTGCAGGTGTTGAGGATGTCTCCGCACGCATCGCCCACGTTACCCGCCGGAACCGTGGGCGGCGTGCAGCAGATGCCCTGCTCGGTGCCGCTGGCGAGGTGCCCGCTGGCCGAGCACTGCCGGCCTCCGCTGCACGGGCAGGTCAGGTTGGTGCCGTCGCCCCGGGGCCAGTTGGGGTTGGCGCCGTTGGAGCAGGGGGCGTTGAGCAGGCCGGAGGCCCCGTAAGTGCCGCCGCAGGTCTCCAGCGCCTCACATTGGTTCGAGGAGTTGCAGTAGTTCCCCGCCGCGCAGGGGCGCTGCAGGGTGGTGTTGGTGCAGGGGTCGAGGATGGGCGAGCAGGGGTCGCCGACGTTGCCGGCAGGGATGGTTGGCGGGGTGCAGCAGGTGCCGGAGGTTGCGCCGCTGACGACCTGGTTGTTCCTGTAGCAGTTGCCCGTGTCGCAGGGGCAGCGCAGGCCCGTCGTGTCGCCCGGGAAACGGGGGATCTCGGGAGAGGCCGTGTTGGAGCACTTGTCGCCCACATCGCCGTCGGCCGGAGGCGACTGGGTCAGGCAGGTCGGGGTAGGCCAGGGCACGCAGGTGCCGTTGGAGGCCGCGTTGCAGTAGTTGCTGCCCGAGCAGTTGCAGACGATGTTGGCGTTGTTGCAGCTGTTGTGCTTGGTCACGTTGCAGGAGGTGCCGCAGGTGACCGTGTTGGTGCAGCAGGTGCCGAGCTCACCATTCAGCGCCCGGTGCGGAGGGGTGGGGCCCGCGCCGTCGGGGTCGACCGAGCAGACCCTGCCGCCGGTGCAGTCGCAGGTGCGGCCGGTGGCGTCCGACACGCACCCCGAAGAGGTGCAGCTTCCCGGCGGCATGGGCCAGCGCTCGAATTCCGGGTTGGCGTTGGTGCTGCAGGGCGCGCCATCGACGGCCCCGCCTGCCGGCGGAACCTGCTGGGCGCAGGTGACGTAGGGCCGGCAGAAGCCGTCCACCGGAGCGTCGCAGTAGTAGCCCGAGTCGCAGGTGCAGTTGAGGACCGCCCCGGTGCAGGTGTTGGTGATCGCCTGGTTGTTGCAGCGGCGGTTGGGGTTGGCGCCGCAGGTCGCCGTGTTCTGGCAGCAGGTACCGGCGAGGCACGGGTTGGCGCAGCGCTTGTTCACGCAGACCATCCCGCCCGTGCAGTCCGCGGTGTTGTTGCAGACAGTGGAGCTCACCGTGCCACAGCCGCTGGAGGGGACCGTCGCCGCGCCGTTGGAGCAGACCAGGCCCGGGCCGGTGCACGGGCAGGCGAACAGCGTCGGCGGAGTGGCGCCGTTGGAGAAGGACGGCCCGTTGGAGCAGTTGCTTTCCTGGACCCCATTGGCGCTGTAGTCGCCACAGACGAGGTCGGGCAGGCAGGTGCCCGAGCCGTTGCAGTGCGTTCCGGCAGCGCAGGTGCACTCGATCGACTGGCCGGTGCAGCGATTGGTGATGAGCGCGCAGGAGTTGGCTGGACAGGTGTCGGGCACGCAGCACCTGCCCTCGGCAGTGCTTCCGGCGGGCAGCACGGCAGGCACCGCGGGAGGCGTCACCACCGAGTAGCAGAGCGCCCCCGCCTGGCTGCAGGGGCAGGTGAGGTTGCCGCTGCCTGAGAAGAAGCCGGGGTTGGGGCCGTTGGAGCAGCGGCTTCCCGCGGTGCCATTGGTGAAGGCCGAGCAGCCATTGTCCTGCTCGCAGGTGAAGGTGGAGTTGTTGCAGTGGTAGCCGGCCTGGGTGCAGGCGCACAGGATCGACGCCCCGGTGCAGGCGTTGGTCTTGGAGCGGTTGCACTCCAGCGGGCCGCAGGCGACGGTGTTGAAGCAGCACTCGCCCTTGATGCCCATCGCGAGGTCGTAGGTTCCCGGGTCGTTGCACCTCCCGCCGTTGCCGCAGGGGCAGCCGAGGTTGGTTCCGTCGCCTCTGGGGAAGTCGGGGATGGGCCCGATGGAGCACGGGTTGCCGGCGGTGCCGTTGGCCCCGTAGGAGCCGCAGCTCGCGTAGCCGCTGCACACGTTGGCCTTGCAGTAGTTTCCCGAGTCACAGCTGCAGACGAGATCCGTCCCGGTGCAGGCATCGTGGACCGCCACGCAGGTGTTGGGCGGGCAGGCGCCGGGGATGCAGCAGGCACCGGTCTCGTCCCCGGAGGCCACCGCGCCGCCCGAGTCGTAGCAGTTGCCGCTCGAGCAGGAGCAGGTCAGGTTCTCGGTGTCATTCTTGGGGAAGGCGGTGGCGGGGGCATTGGAGCATGGGTCGCCGCTCGTGCCGTTGGCGCTGTAGGTCGCACAGTCGTGGTCGCCCTCGCACTGCTTCGACTGCGTGTTGCAGTGCGTTCCTGGGGTGGTGCAACTGCAGGGGATGTCCTCGCCGGTGCAGGCATTCTGGACGACGGTGTCGCAGGCGTTGGCCGGGCAAGCGATGGTGTTGACGCAGCAGGTGCCGGTCTCCGCGCCCGCGACCTCGTGCCCGTCCTTCATGCACAACCCGTCTCCGGTGCAGGGGCAGGTCAGGAAAGTGCCGTCGCCGACCGGGAACTCCTGGCTCTCGCCGTTGGAGCACTTGTCGCCGGCCCCGCCGCTGGCGCCATGCTGCGAGCAGCCGGCCGGCACCACGCAATCTCCCGGCTGTCCGACGACCGTCGAGGAGCAGACCAGGCCGCCCGAGCAGGGGCAGTCGATGGTCACCACGGTGCCGTCGGGCATCGGGCATCCGTCGGTGAGGCCGATTCCGCAGGCACCCGCGTAGGGCGCCTGGTCGCAGCGGTAGGGCACGCACGGCGGCGCGCAGTGACCGTCCGGCCAGCAGATGTGCTCCGGGTCGGTGCACGTGCCGCACTCGAGCTGGGTGCCGCAGGCGCTGGCGAGGGTCCCGCATTGCCGGTTGGCGGCGACGCACTCGTTGGGGATCTCTGGGAGATCACAGCGGTTTTCGACGTCGCGGGCGGCGCATCTCTCCGGCTCGGGGCAGGTACCGCAGGACGCCAGCCCGCCGCAGCCGTTGCTGATGTGGCCGCACTCTGCGCCCACCGCGCCGCAGAGCTCCTCGTCCGCAGAGGGTGTGCAGGCCTCCTCACAGACGAAGAAGGCCGGATTGCACACGGAGCCGTTGGGGCAATCGCCGCAGTGGGTCACGTTGGAGTAGGGCCCACAGCCGAGCCACGCGTCCCCGCACTCGTAGCCCAGGTCGGCACAGGTCGGGTTGGAGCACGCCACGCATTGGTTGGTGTTGCGGTCGCACTCCAGCGCCGGGTCGTCGCAGGTCCCACAGCCCAGCCGCTCGCCGCAGCTGTTGCGCGCCCGGCCGCACTCCGCCCCGAGCTCCTGGCAGTTGCGAGCCGGTTGCACGCACACGTGGGTGTCGAGATTGCAGACCAGCCCGCCCGAGCAGCCGCCGCACTGCATGACCAGGCCGCTGCAGAAGTCGCGGATGGGGCCGCACTGCCCCTCGCAGCTCACCGGCGGGCAGCCGCCGTCGCCCGCGTAGCCGGTGTCGCCCTGGTCCCCGGCGTCCCCCTCCTCGATGTCGCCGTCTTGGCCTTCCCCGGCGTCCTGGTCCTCACCCGCATCGAGGCCCTCACCGGAGTCCAGGCCTTCGATACTGGAGTCGAGGTCGACCATCGATCCGTCGAGATCGCCGCCGCCCCCGCCCACGTCCTGTTCCCATTCGAGGATGACCTCGCCGCAGTTGCAGCTGATGCCGCCGCCGAGGGCCGCGGCGAGGGCGCCCAGCAGTATCAGGCGGGGAAGGTTCACCTGTCGGGCAATCGAGGTCTTGGTCACGGCGGCCTCCGCTGCGGCGAGTCGGCTGAGTATAGCTCTCCTGGGCAGAGCCGCGACGTCGCGCGTGCGCTGGCAACGCCTACATCGAGCTGGATCGTCGACACTCTGCCAGCACCCGTCCGCCTCCCTCACTTCCCCGCCACGCCGGAGTAGCTCCGGCAGCGATAGACCAGGAACTTGCGAACGATCCTCTCGCCGCGACGGATGAGGATCGGGTCCTGCTCCTCCACCGACTCGAACCGCGACGCCACGGCCTCGGGAACCGTACCGGCGCGCCCGGGCGTCTCGTCGCGGGGGCGCGAATCGAGGAACAGCGCGTCCTTTCCCACCAGCGCAAAGAGATCCTCTCCGAGGTAGTCGAACTGCAGCGCGCGCCTGCCCAGCACGTTGCCCGCGTACGCCGGAAGCTCCGAGTAGAAGCGCAGCTCGGCGGTCGTCTTGTACTCGTCGTCCGCGAGCAGGAAGTGCACCCCGGCGGTCTGGGCGCGCCTCTCGGCTTCGCGGGCGAGCTCGCGCCATCCGTACCAGGTGTCGTCGCTGCGGACCGGCACCGGGTAGGAGCCCACCTCCACGGCCGCGAGGGCCAGCACCGCCAGCGCGAGGACGACCTGCGCCTTCCACACCCCGCGCTGCGGCACCAGACGCAGCGCGAGCAGGGTCCCGGACAGGTAGGCGGGCCAGAGCCAGTTGGGCTTGACCAGCGCGAAGAGGGACAAGGCCCCGAAGAGCGCGATGAGCGGTACCGCGAAGCAGGCCAGGAAGAGGAGCGTCGCCCGCGAGCTGCGCCGGTCGCGCTCGATGGCCACGGGGATCACCCGGACCGCGGCCCAGGCCATCGCCAGCAGCAGCGGCGGCAGGAGCAGCACGCTCTGGGTCCCCAGCAGCTTGCCGAGGTTCACGAGCCCCAGCCCGCCCACGTTCGAAGCCCGCCCCGCGCTCTGGAACAGGAACGAGGCCCAGCCATGCGTCGCGTTCCACAGATACACCGGCGACATCGCGAGGTGAGCCACCCCGACGCAGAGATAGGGCCAGGCAGTGGCGAGCCAGCGCCGGTGCCGCACGGAGAGCAGCAGGAAGAGCAGCAGCCCCAGCTGCAGGAAGACCGCGGTGTACTTGGCGTCGAAGGCGAGACCCATCCACAGGCCGGCCACGAGCCAGTCCCACTTGCGCCCGCCGAAGAGCGCCCGGTGCAGGAAGAGCAGCGCCAACCCCCAGAGGAGCAGGAGCGGCACGTCGGGGGTGGCGATCAGCGAGAGCAGCGAGGCCATCAGCGTGGTGCCGAAGACCCCCAACGCCCAGCCTTGTCGGGCGCGGGGCAGGGTGCGCCGGGCGAGGGCGGCGAAGGTGAGGAAGGTGCCCAGCGTGGCCAGCCAGGCCGCGAGCCGCGGCGCGAGCTCGCTTCTTCCCAATACCTGCGCGAAGGGCCAGATGAGCCAGGCCACCGCCGGCGGGTGATCGAAGTACCCCAGCGACGGATGCTGCGCGTACAGGAAGTAGTAGGCCTCCTGCGGCGCCAGCTCGAAGGCCGGGGCGAAGAGGAGCCGTAGGACGTGCAGCGCCAAGAGCGCGAGGAGGGTCTTCTTCATCGGCGACTCGGGGCGGTGAGACTATCCCAATCACCCTTTGGGACCGGCACCCGTCATCGCACGCGATGGAGCTTGAGCAGCTCCGGGTGCGGCTGCAGGAACTCCACCCCCACCTCCCACCCCGCAGCGGACTGCCGCTGCCAGCGCACCGCGCCCTCCAGGGCGATCAGGTTGTGCGAGCGCAGGCAGAGGGTGAACCCGAGCTTCGCCTGCGCCGGAAAGGCGATCTCCGGGCTCGTCTGCAGCAAGGCCCCGGTCGTGGAGAGGTTCAGGAGGCTGGCGCTGAACGGCTTCATGAGCTTGCCCGCCGAGCCCCATACGCCCTTGACCGGGACCGTGATGCTCCAGCGCTTGGCGTGCCGCTTGGTCGCCAGAGCTTCGTCGACAAGCCCTGGCACGGGCACGGCCCCAGCGGGTCGTGGCGGCGGGATCGGACGCAGCGTCTCGCTCGGCGTCCGGGACGATGGCACTTGCGCCCGCGGGAGCGTCGTCTCCTCGGTGACGATCAGCTCGTCCTCCGCCACGAGAGGATGGAGGTCGGTGATCTGCACCACCTGCTCCATCAGGCTCTCGTCGATATCGAAGTCGAAGCCCTCGGGCGCCGTGACCCGCCCTTCCACCAGGGTGGACAGCTCGTGGACCGGCATCCTCGAGCGGAGCTCCTGGCTCCTCGCGTCCTCCTCGGCTATCTCGGTCGCAAAGTGCCGACGCATGAGCTCGCGCAGGCCGCCGCGGTCCGGCGGCTTGGCCTGTCTACCGAGGAAATTGCGGAGCGCCTCTCCCATCTCCGAGGCCCCCGGGTAGCGCCGCTGGCGATCGTGCTCGAGCCCGGTGAGGACGATCCGCTCGAGGTCCGCGGGGATCGCCGGGATCACCGCTCTGGGCGGCAGGATGGGACGGCAGCAGTGCAGAGCCTTCGCCCCCGGCTCGCTGAGCGCGACGGACAGCCGGCGGCCGGTGAGCGCCTCGTAGATCACCGCCGAGAGCGAGTACACGTCCGAGCGACGATCCAGCGGCTGGCCGTGCAGCTGCTCCGGGCTCAGATACGCGAACCCGCCCTGGGCCGCGCCCCCCTGCGCCGCGAGTGGAGCGCCCGTGGCGGCGCTGAAGCCCACGAGCTTGACCGCACCCTCATAGGTGATGACGCAGTTGTCGGGAGAGACCTCTCGGTGGACCAGCTGCAGCGCGAGCCCGGTGGGACCGGCCCGGCGATGAAGATGATCCAGGGCGTCGCAGAGCTCGACGGCCATCAGGGCCGCGAGGCCGTGGGGGAGCACCCCGGGCCCCTCGCAGCGCGGCAGCACCGTTCGCAGGTCGGCCCCGGGCAGGTACTCGAGCTCGATGTAGAAGTCGTCGTTCACCAGCCCGAGGTCGAAGACCTGCGCGATGTTGGGGTGCGCCAGCTGGACGGCGATCTTGGCCTCGTTGATGAATCTCGCCTGGAGCTCGGGGTCCTTGGCCAGGCTCGGGCGCAGGCGCTTGATGGCGACGAAGCCCTCGCGGCCCTGACGCGCCGCGCGCCAGATCTCGGCCTTGCCTCCCGAGCTGATGCGCTCGAAGAGCAAATACCGCCCGAAGAGGATCGTTCCTGGCTCCACGGGCGGCGACGTTATCACCCTGCCGCTCGCGGGGGGGGGCGTGTGTCGCGCGCTCTCAAGAGGCGGCTCAGCCGATCGAGCCTCTGGGCGCAACCGCCTGCTCGAGCATGAGGCGCTGGACTTCCCGCTGCTCCAGCCGCGCCTTGGCCTCCATCTGGGTCGCCATCGCCGCCACCGCGCGGTCCTGTGACGAAGGGTCGGGGGGAGCGAGCGCCGCGGAGCGGACCTTCTGGGCTTTGGCGATCGTCTCCTCGGGCGTCTTCCCTGGGGAGACGTTGATCGACACCTCCCCGGCGACCGCGTATTGCCTGCCGTCGGGGCCGGTCTCGTAGCTGAAGCTCGCGCCGCCGGCGAGGCCACCCCCCGCGGACTGGTGTGCCGCCTCGTGCGCGCGGACGTGGCGATCCCTGGCGTCGAGCTCGCGGACCAGCGCGAGGTCCTCCTCGGAGAGCTGCTCGTTGCCAGCCGGCTTCCGACTCGTGGCGCGCCGAGCCTGGGCGACAGGCTGACCTCAACCGCGGGCCCGAGCTCACCACTCGCCCCCGCTTCCTCGTCGCGAGCGCGGCTCCCCACGTCCTCACCTGGGCGAGAGAGCGGCTCCAGCGCCGAAGCCTGCGCAGATAGCGACCGCACGTTCATCGACACACTCACTCCGCTCAGGGTCCCCCGAGGCAGATCCCAGGGTCCCCTGTCGCTCGTTCGCAACACACCGCGATGAAACATCGACCCGTATCGCGCGGGCGATAAGGCGCCCACCAAAGCAGCCCAATTTCAGGCACTTACAAGAAGTGGCCACGTCCTCCCCGTCTGCGCTCCCCTCCCCCTTCTCGCCACCGCCAAAGAGGGAGCACTAGCGGGCGCCGCTGGCTGAGCAGAGCTTCCCCTCGTGCCCACCGTCGACCTGGCGATCATCGGAGCAGGACCTTCAGGGTGCACGGCCGCCATCCTGGCCGCGAGGCAAGGGCTTGGGGTCCTGCTGGTCGAGCGCGGGCCGGTCGATCGGGAAAAGATCTGCGGCGATCTCGTGGCCCCCGAGGCGCTCCCCGTCCTGCGCGAGCTCGATCCGTCGCTCCTCGCCATGGGGTACCGGGTCGGCTTGGCGCGACTCCACGCCGGCCGCCGACAGTTTTCCCTCTCCCTGGAACCTCCCGCCCTGGGGCTCTCGCGACGGGCCCTGGACGTCGCTCTCTGGTCGGCTGCCGAGCGCGCTGGGGCGCGGTGCCTGGAGCGCGTCGAAGTGCGCTCGGTCGAGGGCGACGGGCCCTTCGTCGTGAAGTCGAGCGCCGACCCCTATCGCGCCTACGCGGTCATCGACGCCACGGGCCGCTGGTCCCGGCTGCATCCGCGGAAGGTCCATTCCGACTGGGTCGGCCTGCAGGCCAACGTGCGCGAAGAGCCGTCGTGCCCGCTCGTGGACCTGTACTTCTTCCGCGGTGGCTACTGCGGGGCGCAGCCCGTAACAGAGGGAATCCTGGATGTCGCCGCCGCAGTGCAGCGCTCGCGCGCGCTCCGCATCGAGGAGGTCTTCGCACTCCACCCCGCGCTCGCCGAGCGCAGCAGCCGCTGGAGCCTCGTGGGCCCGCCTCGCGCCACCGCGCCCTTGGTGTTCGGGCCCTCTTCACCGGTGGGACAGGGCACCTTGCGCATTGGCGATGCCGCGGGCTTCATCGACCCCTTTTTCGGGCACGGCATCGCCACCGCCCTTCTCACGGGAAAGCTGGTCATCGAGGTCCTCGACGACTTCTTCAAGGGTGGGGCGACGCTGGAGACGACCCTCCAGACCTGGCGGCGCCGTCATCGCGAAGCGACCGGGCGCGCCTTCACCCTGGCCGCCGGAGTGCGGACCTTGCTGCGGATGCCCGACCCCGCCTTCGGCGCCCTGGCTGCGGCACTGGCGGGGATGGGCTCCGGCTCGCGGCTGCTCGCCCAGGCGCGAGCGTTCTCCGCGCCGGCCGTAGGCCCGTAGGCCCGTAGGCCCGAGCGCTAGCGAGTCGGCAGCGGAGAGCCCGGAAAGGCGTGGAGTACGTCGGTGAGCGCCAGCGAACCGGCAACCGCCTCGAAAACCACCCGCGAGAAGCCCGACCCGACGACATCCGCGAGGTACCGGCCCTTGAAGATGACGACAGGTCGGGCTTCTCGTGAACGCTTCACCTGACGGTAGCCGGACTCGCTGGCGCTCGCCGCCGCACACCATGCCGTACGAGGCCTTGCGTCGCCGGCTCGCTGGCGCTCGGGCCTATGGGCCTATGGGCCTATGGCCTATGGGCGATGGGCGATGGGCGACGGTGGGACCGCGAGGCCGGATCAGAAGACGTGCTCGACGTAGACCGTCTCCCCCGTCTCCCGGATGTGGACCGCCGCGTATTCGCGGTCGGCGCGCTTCTCGAAGCTCACGGGCGTGGGGGTCATCACCTCGGCGTGCTTGGCAGGAGCCGTAACCCGGAGCTCGAGCAGGAGCACGCTCGGGTTGATCCCCGGAGGCGTGGCCTCCACCAGAGTCGCGGTGTGCCCTGGGGAAGGAAGCACCACCACACCCCGGACATGCAGCGTCAGAGCCTCGCCCTGATGGTTCTCCCAGGCGTGCCACTCGCCCGCGGCGAGCCGGTCGTCGCCCGGGCTCACGGACGCCCCGGTCGCGCGGGCAGCGGACGCGGAGGGGACCAGCTTGGGCAGGGACACCACCGTGGGGTGCTGGGTGCCGTAGGCACTGCGGACCTGGATCTTGGGGAAGCGGCCCTCGAAGGCAGCGCCGGCCAGGACCACCCGCTCGTGGCACTCGCCGGTGATCCCGCAGTTGCCGGGACGCTCGAAGACGGCGAAGGAGGCGGGGTGGTCCTGGTTCTCGTCCCGGAGGATGTGGAGGCTGCCGTCGAGCCCCGAGGTCCTGCCGACGACATGCAGATAGAGCGTGCGGCCGTGTTGGAGCGCGGCGACGTGGTCGAGGCGAGCGAGTGGAAGCGGGTTCACGTGTTCCTCCCCTGGTTCGACAACCCCTGGCCACGGCAGCAGGTCGAACGCGCGGCGTCCTCACGCCAGCCGCGCCGCAGCTCGGGCTGCGCCGCCGGATGCGGATCTCCCTGCCGATGGATTTCTGGCTCCCCCCCGAGGACCGTGACCAAGGTCAGACGGGAAGAACTCTAGCCGGCAAGGTGGCCTCGCTTCAAACGGCGGAGGACCTCGAGCCTGAAGAGTCGTTGGCAAGGAGTCGGCAGACGGGTCGCGAGCTTGCCCGACCCGCCCTTTCCGCCCACCGCCATTCGACCGGCTTGGTCCCTTCGTTGGGAAATCTTTCGCAAGATGGCAAAGACTTCGGGCTCCAGGCTTCAAACCCCAGGAAAAGCCTTGGATCTTGGCGAAGTTGTGGCCTGGGGCCGCTCGACCTGAAGCCTGGGGTCTGGAGCCTGTAGCCGCCGCCGACACCCGCGTTGGTTCCGGCTCGGCCGGATTAGGGGAAATCCCCCTCGTGCCGATAGGCTCTTGGAGGGGTGCGAGGGCAGCACCAGGAGGGCGCTCTGACCATGCCCCAGCTACGCGTCATGGTGGTGGACGGCTCGCGCGCCTTCCGCACCGTCCTCTCCGAGTGCGTGGACGCCTCCGGGCTGGCCAGGGTCGTCGCCCACGCTGGCGACGGCCAGGAGGCGCTGAGCAAGGCGAGCGACTTCAAGCCCGACCTGGCCACCCTGGACATCGAGCTGCCGGTGATCAGCGGCCTGGAGGCCCTCGAGCGCCTCCGGGAGGAACATCCGCAGATCCGCGTCGTGATGGTGAGCTCGCTCACCCGGCAAGGAGCCAAGGAGACGATCCGCGCTCTGGAGCTGGGGGCTTACGACTTCCTCGCCAAGCCGGACGGAAAAGACGCGCAGGCCAACAAGGAGGCCCTGCGCGTCCAGCTCAAGGCCATCCTCCTGGGGATCCGGCAGGCGGCGGCTTCCGCGGCCGGTCCTGGGCCCCTGCCTCCCCTGCGCTCCGGCGGCGCATCCACCCCTGCAGCGCCGCCCGCGATCCGGTCCGCACCTCCCGAGATCGTGGCCATCGGCTCCTCGACCGGTGGTCCCAACGCACTCATGCAGATCGTCCCCCGGCTGCCGGGGAACCTGCCCGTCCCGCTGGTGATCACCCAGCACATGCCTCCCCTCTTCACTGCGGCCCTGGCGAGCACCCTGGCGGAGAGGAGCGCGCTCAAGGTGGTCGAGGCGCAGCACGGGCAGCCGCTCCTGGCGGGCACGGTCTACTTCGCCCCGGGCGGCAAGCAGCTACGGGTCGCCACGACAGGGCCCGGAGCGGGCCCCGGCGCCGAGCGCCACCTCGAGCTCACCGACGACCCCCCCGAGCACTCTTGCCGGCCGGCGGTGGACTACCTGTTTCGCTCGGTAGCGCAGGTGTACCGCGAACGGGCGCTAGGCGTCATCCTCACCGGGATGGGCGTGGACGGCGCCGCTGGATTGCGCGAGATGAAGCGCCACGCGGTGAAGGTGATCGGCCAGAGCGCAGCCAGCTGCACCGTCTACGGCATGCCGCGCGAGGCGATGGCCGCCGGGGTGGTGGACCTCGAGCTGCCCGCCGAGCGAATCGCCGCGGAGATCACCGCGAGCGTGAGTAGGACCTGAGCTGCCGCCGTGGCCTTGCGTATGGGCGACCAGCGGCTCGTGGCCAAGGGCGTGAAGTGGGCCTGCTCTGCCCAGAGCCTCGCCGAAGGGCCGCCAGACGGGAGGCGGAGGAGTGATCACGGGCACTTAGGGCCCCGGAGTTCTATACGTATAGAACTCTGTCCAGCCATCCCGCTGGCGTGCGTCGGCTGCTCCGGCCGATCAATCCTGATGATCCTCAGTGTCGCCCACTGACGAAGGGCTCATCGGGGCGGGAGAGGAGAATCTTGGCGCTCCTCCCTCTCGGCGACGACCGTCGTGTGCAGCTTGGTCAGCTCGTCGATGGAGTAGCGAATCCCCTCGCGGCCCAGACCCGACCGCTTGTTTCCGCCGAAGGGGAAGTGGCCGATGCCGTGGGCGGGAGCGGCGTTGATGGTGACGCTGCCGTCGTCGAGCTCGCGAGAGACGCGCAGGGCGAGGTTGAGGCTCTCGGTGAAGATGCAGGCGTCGAGGCCGTACTCCGACGAGTTGGAGATGCGCACCGCCTCCTCCAGGCTGCCCACCTCGAGGATGGGCATCACCGGGCCGAAGATCTCCTCGCGCGCCACCCTCATGTCGGGAGTGACGCCGTCCAGGGTGGTGGCCTCGAAGCGCAGGCCGCGGGCCGACCCGCCC
>JACRCT010000064.1 GCA_016218885.1 Deltaproteobacteria bacterium
CCTCCAGCGGGGAGAGGACGCCGTGCAGCACGTGGTAGCGCCCCTTGAACTCCCGCGTCCGCTCCACCGCGAGCAGGTCGGCGACGCCCTCCACCACGCACAGCAGCCGCCCGTCGCGGCGGTCGTCGGAGCAGAGCGGGCAGGGATCCTTCTCGGTGAGCGAGCAGCAGACCGAGCAGAGCCGGACCTTGTCCACGACCTCGGCGATGGCGCGCGACAGGTCGCGGGCGTACTCGCGCGGGGCCTTGAGGATGTGGAACGCCAGGCGCTGCGCGGTCTTCTCCCCGATGCCGGGGAGCTTGGCGAGCTCGGCCACCAGCCGCTGGACGGGATCCGGCGTCATCGGGAGAGAGGACCTCGCGCGGCCCGGTGATCTTCAGACGTGAAACCGAGAAGCAGCGACCTGACAACCGGCGAACAGGGAGACACGGAGGACACGGAGAACGGCTGGGTCACCAGACCTGTGGCGGGCCAAACCTTTCGCTCGTCTTCCCCGAACCGGTCGTCGGCAATCGGCTGTTCAGGTCCGCCCCGGTCATCCCGAGCGGAGGTCGAGCCCGCGTTGCGAAGGGTCGAGACCGCAGTCGAGGGACGGTCGCGGAGCCCGGCGAGACGCGGATTCGACGAGCCTCGAGCTCGCGTCGCTGTCGGCGGGGGACAAGCCCCCACCCTACGAACGCGATGCGAGCTCGAATGAGCCAAAGGGCCGCTGCGCGAGCCCAAGTCTGTTCGCGGCGCGCTCGCCATCGGTCAGGTCAGCCCGGGGATCTTCACGCCGCCCGAGATCTTCTCGAGCTCGGTCTTCATTCGGGTCCGGGAGTTATCCATCGCCTGGTTCACGGCGGCGACGATGAGGTCCTCGAGCATGGCCTTGTCGTTGGCGTCGAGCGCCTTCTGGTCGATGCGGACGGCCTTGAGGTCCTGCACCCCGTTGACGACCGCGGTGACCATGCCGCCGGCGTTGCCCTCGATGCTCTCCTCGGCGAGCTCCTTCTTGCGCGCCTCGATCTGCGTGGTGAGCTTGTTGGCCTGGCGGATGAAGTAGTTGATGTCGATTCCTGGCATTGCTGCTCCCGTTGGCCGGACCTCGCCGGCGGTCGTTGTTCCGGCAACCGGCCGGCTGTCGCTGTCTACTCTTCCCGCCCCGTCTCCTCGGGCTCCTCGGGGACTGCGGCGAAGTCGGAGCCCGTCTCCTCGGCCTCCAAGACCTTCACGTGCTCCACAGTAGCTCCCAGAATCTTCATGGCCGCCAGCACCGCGGGGTGCTCGCGGCCCTGCCGCGTGAGCTGGGCCTCGCGCGCCTTCTCTCGCTCGTCGTCCTCCTCGGCCATGGACTGAGTCGTGTCCTGGGCCGTGACCGACTCGAAGACCAGGCCCGTAGGCTGGTCCAGGAGCCTCGAGAGGATGGCCTCGGCGTCCTTCTGCCCGCGCTCGGCCTGCTTGCGGTACATGCCGTCCGCGGCGCCGTAGCCCAGCCGGACCATGCCCGGTGCCAAGATCAGCACGCGGCCGTGGGCGAGCGCCGAGGCGACCAGATCCTTGCGCTGGGCCTTGAGCTCGTTGACCAGCTGGCGCCAGACCGAGTCAGGGTCGTCGACCTCCTTGAGGACGGCGGCCGCCGGGGGAACCGCGGAGACGCGGAGGGCGCCGAGCTCTGGGGGTTGAACCGGAGCTGGTGCAGACACGACAGCCGCCGCGGGCGGGGCCGCAACAGCCGGCGCCGGCGGGGCCGCAACCGCAACAGCAGGAGTAGGCGCCGCCGTCGCCAGGGGTTTCGAACCAGCAGCAGGAGCCTCACGAGCGACCCCGAGCCCGGTCTTCTCCGCGCCCTCCGAGCCTCCGCGGTTCGTCGTCGTGGTCGCCGTCGCCGCCGGCTGAGCTGCTCGCTCAGGCGCGAAAGGGTCTCTGGGGTGGCCGCCCTCCCTCGGCGGCCAGGGCGCTTCCAGCTCCGGGCGGTAGGTCGAGCCGCTTGGACAGGCTCTCGACGCGGGCGAGGAGCTCGAAGACCGAGGTGCTCGGTGCCAGGTGCACGCACTTGAGCAGCGCCACCTCGAACGCCAGCCGCGGCTGCGCGGCGCGCGAGACGTCCCAGATGCTCCCGTGGATCAGGTCGAACAGCCGAGTCAGGTGCGCGGGGTCGGCGTCTTTGGCCGCCGCCAGGACCGCCTTCTTCTCCGAGTCGGCCAGCTCCTCGGGCGCCTCCCCCACCGTCCGCGCCACCAGCAGGTGCCGCAGCCACAGCGCCAGCTCCTCGGCCAGCCGCTTGAAGTCCGCGCCGCGCACGTGCAGGTCCTCGATGCGCGCCAGCACCGGCCGCGCGTCGCGCTTGAGCAGCGCCTCGCAGATCTCCTGGACCGCGGTCCGGTCCACTGCGCCCAGCGCCTCGGCCACCGCCTCGTCGGAGGCGTCCTGGCCGCAGGCCGAGAGGATCATGTCCAGCAGCGAGAGCGCGTCGCGCATCCCGCCCTCGGACTGCCGCACGATGAGGGCCAGCGACCGGTCCGACAGCTTCGCGCTCTCGGCGTCGGCTATCTCGCGCAGCCGCTCGATCATCCGCGCCGCCGGGATGCGCCGGAAGTTGTGCCGCTGGCACCGCGACAGGATGGTGTCCGGCAGCTTGTGCGGCTCGGTGGTGGCGAAGATGAACTTCACGTGCGGGGGCGGCTCCTCCAGGGTCTTGAGCAGGGCGTTGAAGGCCGCCGTGGAGAGCATGTGGACTTCGTCGATGATGTAGATCTTGTGGCGATCGCGCTGCGGGAGGTAGGTGACGCGCTCGCGGATCTGGCGGACGTCCTCGACGCTGTTGTTGCTGGCGCCGTCTATCTCGGCGACGTCCACGGAGGTGCCCGCGGCGATCTCGGTGCAGGGGGAGCACTTCCCGCACGGCTCGGCGGTGGGCCCCTTCTCGCAGTTGAGGGCGCGGGCGAGGAGCCGGGCGGCGGTGGTCTTGCCGACGCCGCGCGGACCGCAGAACAGGAAGGCGTGGGCCACCCGCTCCTTGGCGATGGCGTTCCCGAGCGTCTTGACCACGTGCTCCTGGCCTGTCATGTCGTTGAAGGCCTGGGGCCGCCACTTGCGCGCGAGGACGAGGTAGCTCATGGGCCGGGGAACTTAGCACGAAGCCGGCCGCCCTCGACGAGCCGCTCGGTGGCCGGACGGGGCATAGTGGAGTCGTTCAGGGACGACAATGCGGGAGCGGGCGGTGCGAGGTCGGGAATGACGGACCGGGCAAAGATGGAGAAGGCGGTCCAGGCCTACCGCGCGCTCGTGGCGGTGCGGGCCGAGCGGCCGCTCTCCAAGGACGAGGAGGCGCGCTTCGAGCTGCTGCGGGACCTGGTGACCGAGGCCCAGGCGGGCCACGAGTCCATGGGGTCGATCCGTCCGGCGGGCGCGGACATCTGCATCGAGCTGGCGCTCGCCTCCAAGGCCGATCTC
>JACRCT010000557.1 GCA_016218885.1 Deltaproteobacteria bacterium
GCGACCGCTTCCTGCGGCGCATCGCGATTTCGGCCTACCAGTCCTGGCTCTTCAACCGCGTGCTCGCCGAGCGGATCGCCGATGGGCTGTTCGCCACCGCACTGGACGGCGACCTGATGAAGAAGCTCGACACCGGGGGCCTGTTCACCTGCGACGCTCCAGCGACCGATGAGGCGCGGCTCGCGCGCTTCGAGATCTCTGCGACGGGTCCCATGTTCGGCCCTCGGATGCTCGAGCCGGCCAGGGCCTCGCTCGATCGCGAGCGGCGCGTCCACGACGCCGAGGGGCTCTCGCTCGCCTCCTTCGAACCGCTCAAGGGCGACGGCGAGGGCACTCGCCGGCCGACGAGGCTCCCCCTCTCGCTCACCATCGATGACGAGGGGGAGGCGGTGGTGCTGGGCTTCGCGCTCCCCAAGGGCTCCTTCGCCACGGCTGTACTGCGCGAGGTCCAGAAAGCAGAGGCGCCCGCCGACCTTCCCGAGGAGCGGGAAGGCTGAGAGCCCCTGCCCGGGAGATCGAGCAAAGGGCGGGCGTCAGGGGGATATCTGCTCGAGGTACTTGGCGCCCTGGTGGGCCACGTAGGCCAGGATGGCCACCTCGCTGTCCGTGAAATGCGAGGTGCCCTTCTTGTTGATGACCTCGATGCAGCCAAAAGTGCGACCACCACTGACCATGGGAGCACAGAGAATGGAGCGGGTGTCGTAGCCCAGCTTGTCGCTGACGGTGCGGTAGAAGCGCGGGTCCTTCTCTGTGTCCGAGATAGCCAGGCTGACTGCCTCCTGGGCGCAAAAGCCGACGATGCCCACTCCGACCGGCATGCGCAGCTTCAGGCGCTTGAGCTCGGGAGCCTTCGGCCCGCGCGCAGATGCGAGCTCGAGGTCATTGGCCGCGAAGTTGGAGACGAACACCGAGCCCGATTCAGCGGGGATCTTCTCGAGCGCCAGGTCGAGCAGGAAGCTCAGGCCCTGCTCTGCCTCGAGGGAGAAGGCGTCCTGGGTGCGCTCGAAGAGGTCGGAGAGGACGTCCTCGATCTGGGTCTGCGTCCGGCTGCGCCCGATGGGCCCGCTGATGGGCTGCGAGGGGCGATCGACCTGCTCGACCCGGCGCGGGTCGACGCTGTCGGCCCGCGGAGCGGGTGGGGCTGCAGGCTTGGCCGTCTTGGGAGCCTCCGGCTTGGCAACCACCGGCTTCTCGGTGATCCGGTCTGCCGGCTTCTCCGTGACCTTCGCGGCGTGCTTGGCGGGTTTCTCGGGGGCCGGCTTGGCGGGCGGAGGCGTCGGCTTGGAGACCGCCTGGGGCGGAGCCGCGGGTCGGGGAGGTTCGGGTGGTGGCTCGACCGCGGCCATCTCGCGGGGAGTGGGCGCCTCGCCGCCTGGGAGCTCGCGGCCGGGCGCCTTCTCGAGAAGGGTGGGCGCCGGCGCGGCGGCGGCTGGCTGAGTGAGCGGAAGTGGCGCGGTTTGCGCGAGCGGGAGAGGTTGGGGAGCGGAGGAGGCCTCTTCGAGCTCCTTGATGCGAAAGACGCGGCCGCTCGCGGTGTCGGACACGTGGATGGAGTTGTCCTCCATGATGTCCACGAGGAGGTTGGAGACCTGCGCCCCCTGCTCGCCTAGCTTGGTGAGCCCCGCCTTGAGCGCCGCCATCCAGTTGTCGGCGTCCACCTTGAGGGTGAGGTTGAAACCGCCCTCTCGGGCGGCGGGCAGGAAGACTTCGTACTTGGCCATTTTGCTTTGCCTCCGCAGGACCGGTTGCGGCCAGAGGCCATCGCCTATCAGAGCGCGCTCGCTGGCGCAATCCCGGGAACGACCTCCGGGAACGACAGGGCGGCCCCGGTCGCCCGGCGCCGCCCCCACCCTCGACCGTCGAGCTCTCGGGCTATTGGGACTTCTTGCTCGGGTTCTTGTGCTCGATCTTCTTGGCTGCTTCGGCGAACTTGAAGCCCTTGAACGTCGGGCTTTCCTTGTTGTGGCAGGTCAGGCAGGTCTTCTCGCCCGGCGCCCGGACCACCTCGGCGTCGGTCACGGTGCTGTCGTCCTCGGAGGCCATGCGGGCCTTGACGTGCTTGTCACCCGGGCCGTGGCAGGACTCGCACCCGACGCCCTGGTCCTTCTTGAAGCTCTTGGCCAGCTTGTCAGCGGGGACCGCAGCCTCGGTGTTGTGGCACTTGAGGCACTTGCCTTCCTTCTGCGCGTCGGCGCCCTTGTTGAGCTTCTTGGCGGCTTCACTGCCCAGAGTCTCGAACGCCTTGGCGTGCTGCGTGGCCTTCCACTTCGTATACATCTCCCCCTTGTCCTTGGCGTTGTGGCACGTCTTGCACTTCTCCGAGCCGACGTACTGCTGGCCGAAGGCTGCGGCCGGCAGGAGCGCGGTGGCGCTGACGACGAGCGCGAGCTCAAAGGTCCTGGCGAACATGAGGCTTCTCCTCTCTCTTGCGGGTGGGCAATGGACTCACTGACGTCTCGAAAAGACGTCCCATTCATCGGGCGAAGACGACGACATCCTACTATCGAGAGCGAAGTCACGAGCTTTTCGGATCTTCGCGCTCCTTCTGTCTGCTGTTCTCCCCCTTACGGGCCGGTCCCCGGCAAGTGAGCGCCTGGAGGCTGGGGCCCGTGGCATAATCTCCGCCCTGCTGCTGGGGACGCTCTCATGAGTGGGCGTCGAAGGGGGAGGCCGCCATGGAGATTGGAAAGGTGATGAGCCGCGCACTCGTCGGCGTGAGTCCACGCACGCCTGCTTCAGAAGCCGAGGCGGTGGCGGTCGCGCGCGGGGTGGACCATCTGCTGGTGCTGGACTGCGGCGATCTGGTGGGAGTGACCAGCCTCACCGCTCTGCACCAGGCGGGAATGCGGGCGACGGTGTCGGACTGCATGTGGTCGACCGTGCCGACGATCAGCGCGAGCGCGTCGGTGGACGAGGCAGTTCGCATCATGCGCGTCTCAGAGGTGACGTGTCTGCCGGTCGTCGCGGGCGGGCTCATCCTGGGCATGATCACGCGGGCGCAGCTCCACGGTTCACCCGTTGGGTAGGGCAGAGCCCTTGGACGCCGCCTGCTTGTCCGCGGCGCGCTTGCCGGCGAGCTTCCTGTAAACCGCCCAGCCGACCATGACGAAGCCGATGGCCGGCACGAAGAACACGCTCAGCACCGCCATCAGGGACACGACCAGGGGGATGGCTGGCAAGGGCAGGGCCCAGTAGGCGTCAGCCGCCGCGCCGGGCAACTTGCCCTGCCCCCCCGGCCCCAGGACGATCTCCCAGCGCGAGAGGCTCCAGTAGTAGCCTCCCGGGACCGTCTGGCCACCAGCCTGGCGCCTCATCGGTCATCGCTCCCGCCTGCAGGGGGGCCCTTCGGCTCCTCGCCCATGGCTCTTCCCGCCTGCTCTTCGAGGCGGGCCAGCTCGAGAGGATGCTCCTGCTCCATCCGTTCGCGGCTGATCAGCCCATCGAACATGCTGCGGTCGAACGGGAAGACCTCGGGAGCCAGGTGCGCGTTGTAGATGTGCCAGAAGACGATGACCAGGAAGGCCATCATTCCCTCATTGGCGTGGGCGACCTTGGACATGGGCACGAACTGGCCCGGCAGAAGCCAGGTGGTCCAGCTGGGGAAGAGCAGCACGAAGCCGGTGCTGATCATCACCACGCCGCCCAACACCAGCCCCCAATACTCGAACTTCTGCTTGTACTCGAAGCGGTCGTATCGGGGCTTCTTCCCCGACATGCCGAGCTGGTGCTTGAGGGCGATCACCGCGTCGGTGAAATCCTTGCGGGTGGGGACGATCGACAGGTCTATCCGCCGCCGCAGCAGGGCGACGATCGCCCCTCCGAAATGGAAGCAGACCAGGCAGGTGAAGACGATGCCGCAAACCCGGTGGACGAGGCGCATGGTGTTGATGCCCCCCATCAGCGCGGTGGCCATGCGCGCCCAGCCGTCGTCGGCGAACCTCTGTGGCATCCCGGTGAGCACGAGCAGGGTGAAGACCACCATGCCCGCGGCATGCTGCAGGCGCTGGCGGCGGTTGAACCGCTGGATGAGCTCGCTCATCGGTGGTGCCCCCACGACTTGCGCAGGTGCAGGCCTATCTGCAGGACGAGGCCGCAGATCACGAAGGGGATGAAGACCTTGTAGAAGAGGCCCATGGCGTAGACGAGAGGGGCTTTCCTCCAGCTCGGCTCGTAGTGCGACATCCACGCCTGCGGGAAGCCTTCGTTGGCGTCGGGATGGCACTTCTGGCAGGTGCGGACCAGGTTGCCGGCCAAGACGTGCGAGTTGGGAGCGGTGGTCTTCACGATGTCGTGCACACCGTGGCAGTCGGTGCACAGCGCCACCACCGGCTGCTCCCGAGCCGAGCCGGACCTCAGCAGCGAGACGGTGGTGCCGTGGAAGTCGGACAGATAAGTCTTCAGGACGTTGGCGCTGACCCCGTACTTGGACATGCGGCGCTCGTCCGCGTGGCACTTCCCGCAGGTGTCGGGTTGATCCAGCCGCGCGCCGACGCCCTTGGGGGCGGGGATGGCGTGGGAAGAGTGGCAGTTGGTGCAAGCCGGGACGTCAGGGTTTCCGGAGGACAGGGCCTCACCATGGACGCTCTTGCGGAAGACGGCTGAGATCTCCGTGTGGCAGCGCCCGCACGTCTCGTCGATCTCAGCTCCCTGGCGGGGCTTGCGTGCACCATGGCCGCCGTGGCAGTCGATGCAGGTGGCGGCCTTGACGTTTCCCCGCTCC
>JACRCT010000558.1 GCA_016218885.1 Deltaproteobacteria bacterium
AGTCCCCGGAGGGCGCAGGCTGCGGCGTGGAGATCTCCTGCGGGCGCTCGGGCACGTCCGGCGTCTCACCCATGGCTGCGGCGCTCTGGCGCTCGGCCTCGCCGGCGGTGACCGACTCCTCGGGCTTGGTCTCGACGGTGGTGCAGGCGCTCGAGAGGAGCACGAGCGTCGCCAGGGCGGCGAGGAGGGCGGGCAGGCGCACGCTCATTCCTTGTCCTCCCCGAGCTTGCCGCCGCCGCCTGCCTTCTTGAGCGCCGGGCCCTCGGGAGTCTCCACGAGCGGGGCCGGGTAGTAGCTGGTCTCCACCGGCACTGAGCGAGCCTTCTTGAGAACCTTCACGTCGGAGCGCAGCCGAGCGAGCGATTCTTGCGTCTTGTCGCACCACTCGTTGTCCACGAGCTGGTTCTTTCGGCACTCGCCAGCGGTGGTCAGGTAGGCCTCGGCGGCCTTCTCCTCCATGCCGGTCACCTTGTCGACCAAAGTCTGCCGGTACATGTCGCAGCCCTCTTCGCCGTAGGCCGCCTTGATGTCGGGTGGGCACGGCGACTCGACCAGGGTGGTGGCGAAGCGCTCGAGGACGAAGCCCTTCTTGTAGGAGGCGGCGAGGATCCACTCGACCGACTTGTAGTTGTAGACCTCGGAGTAGCTGTCCTGCAGCTTCTTGGCCTCGGTGAGCTTGGCCTTGAATGCGTTCTCCAGCGCCTTGCCGCGGCCGGTGAGCTTGATGTCGTCCCATTTCTGGAACTCGACCTCGGCGAGCTGGAATCGCGAGTAGCCCGCCGCGGAGGAGGCGGCCTCCTCCTTGCCCGTCAGACCGCGCTTCTTGTACTCGTTGGTGGCGGTCAAGAACGATTCGCGCGCGCCCTTCTCGTTCTTCACCGTGCGCTGGCAGTCCCCGATGCGCTTGTGGGCGTCGACCACGCGCTCGGACTGCTTGGTGTCCTTGGCGAACTTCTTGATGAACTCGTTGAGCGCGCGGATCTCCTGCCCGCAGTCGTGCATCTTCTCGTAGATGGTCGCCGCCTTGTACAGGTTCTTGGGCGCGTCCTCGTCGGAGGGGAAGAGCTCGGCGAAGCGCGTGAACTGCCGCGCCGCGTCCTGGTAGCGCTGCAGTCCCTCGAGCAGGCGGGCGAGGTTGTTGAGCGCGGCCGGCCGGTCCTTCGACTTGGGATAGGTGTCGACGAGCAGCTTGTAGCGCTCGACGGCCTTCTCGAAGTCGTAGCTGTTCTCGGCGTTGACCGCGACGCGGAAGAGGGCGACGTCGGCGAGGTCGGACTTCTTGTACTCGGTGTAGATGCGCTCGTAGAGCTTGAGCGCCGACTCGAAGCGGCGGGCGTTCTCGCGGCATACCGCGGCGTTGTTGAGGGCTTTGTCGGCGTACTGGTATTCCCGGTTGCGGTCGACGAGGTCCTCATAGAGCTTGCCGGCTTCGTCCCACTTCTTCTGCTCCATCAGCTTCTCAGCCTGCTTGAACATCGCGTTGTCGCCGAAGCCCGAGAGGATCTTGCCCGCGTCGGACTTGGGATCGACCTTGGCCTTGCCGTCCTTGCTGGGACGCGTCAGCTGATTGGTGAACTCGGTGACCGCCACCCAATCCTTGGTGATGAGGAAGGTCTCCAGGGTGAGGTTGGAGGCGAACTTCGCGAACTCGCTCTCGGGGTAGTTCTCGGCCACCGCCGCGAAGCGCCGGCGCGCCTCCTCGAAGTCCTCGTAGGCGTAGTAGGTCTCCGCCGCGCGATAGGCGATCTTCGGGGCCCCGTCGTGTCGAGGCTGCATCTTGATGAAGGCGTCGCCGGCGGCGACGAACCTCTTCCACAGATCCGGCAGCTCGCCCTTCTGCACCGACTTGCTCTCCGGCCACTCCTTGGAGGTCACCACCGGCCGCGTCTCCAGAGCGGGCGGGGTCGAGCGCTGGCGGAAGTCGATCTCCTTCTGGTAGGCGAGGACCGAGTTGTAGGCCGCGTCGGCCAGGAAGCGGTTGTCTGCGGTGGAGTCACGCACCGCCTCGTAGTGGCGGGCAGCCTCCAGGAACTGCAGAGAGGAGTAGAGGCACTCGGCCAGGTAGTACTCGAGCTCGTAGGCAACCTTGGAGTGCGGGAAGCGCTTGAGGTAGTCGCCGTAACCGCGCGCGGCGATCTCGAACTCGCGCTTGGCCTGGTCGAGCTTCTCGTTCTTGATGTGCTGCAGCGCCTGCTGGTGATGGTAGATGGCCGCCGAGTAGAGGCTCTTCTCCGAAAGCTCCTGGGCTCCCTTGATCACGTCGGAGTCCTGGCGGTTCTTGTCGTACCAGGGGGTGCCCGGCGCGTAGTTCTGAACCAGGAGCTCGCGCTCCGAGAAAGCGCTGTCGAAGTCGCGCAGACCCTGCTCGTATGCCTTGACGATCTTGTCCTGGATCTGCGGAGCGGCCGGGTTGGTGGGATCCTTGGCCAGATTCTGCTTGTAGGCGGCCACCGCCTCCGTCCACTTGGTCTGATCGGAGTAGACGTCGCCCAGCCTCTTCCACAGCTCGGCCTCCCAGGGCCTGGGGCCAATGCGCCCGAAGAGCTCCTGTGCCTTGGCGATGTTGCCCCACTTCTCGTCCGCAAAGGAGATGGCCATGTACTGCAGCGCCTCGGTGCGCAGGTCGCCGCCGGACTCCTCGCCCGCCTCCTTGCTCTTGAGGTCGTAGTAGTCGATGAGCTGCACGAACGCCTCGACCGCCTTGTCGAAGGCATCCATGCGGTAGAAGGTCCAGCCCAACTTGTAGATCGCCTTGTCGTAGAGAGGGTGGTCGCGGAAGGAGGAGGCCTTGGCGTAGGCCTCGGCGGCCCTC
>JACRCT010000559.1 GCA_016218885.1 Deltaproteobacteria bacterium
CCATCGACGTCCTGGCCTCGCTGTCGCGTGTCATGAGCGGCATCGTCGCCAAGGAGCACAAGAAGGCCGCCGGGAAGCTGCGCGAGACGCTTGCCACCTATGAGAAGCAGCGCGATCTCATCCTCCTGGGGGCCTACCAGATCGGCTCGGACCCCAAGGTCGACTACGCCATCGAGAAGATCGACGCCATCGAGGCCTACCTCAAGCAACCGACCGACGAGGGCTTCGAGTACGAGGACATCGTTGAGCAGCTCATCCAGCTCTTCGCGGACTAGCCCCCGGCTTCATTCCCACCCCCATCCTCGAGTGCGACTACTTCACCGGGCGCTGCCTGGACATCGACGGTGGACTCGTGCTCTAGCCGCCCTCTCTCCTCATGGTGTGGTGCAGGGGACCGGTGAGCGTGCCGTCAGAAGGCCTCGGCAGGTGTCCCAATGCCAAGTCGCCCCGGGTCGCGATTCCCTGTAGCATCCGGGCGATGGCACCGCAGTACCGACTCGAGACCTTGCTCGACCTGCGCAAGCGGGCCGAGGAGGCCGCCAAGAACGAGTTCGCCGAGGCGCAGAAGGCGCTGGCGGCACAGAAGGCGGAGCTGCGGCGGCTGACCGACGACCTCGCCCAGCGCCGCGCTGATCGCAAGCGCAAGGTCGATGCCTACCTCAAGGAGATGCTCTCCAAGGGCATGGGCGCCATGGGCGTCCAGGGGATGGGCTCGTACGACAAGCGGCTGCGCGCCGAGGAGGCCGAGGTCGAGGAGCAGATCGAGGTGCAGAAGGAAAGGGTCGCCGAGGCCGAGGACTTCGCCGAGCAGAAGCGCGCGGCGCTGGCCGAGGCGGCCAAAGAGGTCAAGGCCATCGAGAAGCACAAGGAGAAGTTCCTCAAGCAGAAGAAGGCCGAGCGCGAGGCGCGCGAGGACTTGGCCGGCGAGGAGATCGGCAACGCGCTCTTTCTCGCCCGCCAGCGAAACAACGAGAAGTAGGAGAGCTCCATGAGCCGCGTGGAAGACGACAGGACGGAGCGCAGGCTCGAAGAGGCCCGCCTGGCCGACCGCCGGGCGCAGGACCTGCAGAAGAAGGAGCGCACCGATCAAACCTCCGCTTTCGATCGCAAGCTCGCCGAGCGCTCGAACGAAAAGGCTGCTCCCAAGGAGCTGCGCGAGACGACGGACAGGCCCAAGGGTGGGGCGGTCACGGATCCCAAGGCTCCCGAACCCCGGGTCATGCGTGAGGTTCCCCGCCAGCCCGCCAAGGCTCCCGATCCGACGGCGGCCAACGACCTCTCCGACCTCGCCGCGCAGACCAACAGCGAATCGGAGCGCGCCACCACGGAGCGGCAGACGGAGCGTCGCGCTCCCCAGGCCAAGCCCGGCCAGCCGTCGGCGAGCAAGAACCCGCTTGCCGCCAGTCGCACTGACGCCCGCTCTCCGGGAGACCTGAAGGACGCTCAGTCCTCGGACCAGGGCCTGGGCGCGAAGGGCGAAGAGGGGGGCAAGGGGACTGGTGGCGTGGGCGGCAAGAAGGGCGGCGCCGTTCGCCGGGCCTCCGACGACGACGCCGGCGGGTCGGGCTCGCGCGACTCGGGTGGCGGCTCGAAGGACCAGCCCGCGGGGACCCCGTTCCGGCTGCCTCCCGCGGCGCTCATGGCCCCGCCTCCGCTGGCGCGGCCCAAGGACGCCGGCGGCGCGCACTCGGCCTTCACCAAGGAGATCGTCGACAAGATCGTCAGCCGCGTGCTGGTGGGCACCAACTCGCAGGGGGCGTCCGAGTTCCGCATCGAGCTCAGGTCGAACGTGCTCAAGGGCCTCACCATTCGCGTCTCCGGAGGTCGCGGGAAGAAGATCCGTGCGGTATTCTCCGGCAGCGATCGGGAGGTCCTGGCCGCGCTCAAGAAGTCCTCCTCGGAGCTGGTGGATGCGCTCTCGGCGCGCGGGTTGACTCTCGAGAACCTGGAGTTCGAGGAAGTCCAAGGACGATGAGGCGGACTGAAGGAAGCCAAGGGTGAGCAAGGGCACGGGCAGCTTCGGAGAGTCAGGGGGCGCGAGCGTCAGGTCCTCGTCGGCCGGCGCCGGCGGTCCGCCGCGTCGCCCGGTCCGCCCCTTCCTCTTTCCTCGCTTGGAGAAGGTCCCCCGCAGCCAGCTCGAGCTGGTCCGCCGCCTCGAGTGGATGCTCCCCGACGGCATGCTGACCGGTGAGGTGGGAGAGTCGGTCAAGCAGGGCCTGCACCGGGTCTTCGACGACGATGTCGTCCTCTGGCTGGACTACGTCCACGCGCTGCCGCCCAGGTCGCTGCGCAAGATCATGGGCGATCCCACCTTCCTTGGGGTCATCGCGCCCGCGCCGCACGGCCCGCGGGGCCTGGTCGAGCTCGATCTGGTGCTGGCGCACAGCATCATCGACCTGCTGCTCGGTGCCCCCGGCGAATCGGCGGTCGCACGGCCGCTGACCGAGATCGAGCAGGGCGTGCTGTCTTATGTGCTGCTCGAGACCTTCAAGGCCTTCTCTCCCGGCGCAGCCGAGCCGGGGCGCCACCGCCTGCGGCTGGAGCGCGTGGTGGGCTCGATCGACGAGGGGCTCGCCCTCTTCGAGGAGGAGACGACGGTCGCGGTCGTCGAGCTCAAGGTGCTCATCGGCGCGGCGGCCACCGGATACCTGCGCCTGCACCTGCCCGCTTCAGCCATCCACGCCGCCGTGCCGCCGGAGAACAGCCCCTACCGCCGCAGCCGCCGCCTGACGCGCCTGCGCGGCAACATCCATCGCCTGTCCCAGCTGCGGATCCCCGTGCGCGCCGAGATCGGCAGGGCGGAGCTCACCGGCGGGGACATCGCCGCGCTGCGCTCGGGCGACGTGATGCTCGTGGACGAGCTCACCACCCGCTCCGACAAGGGCGAGAACGGCCGCGCGCACCTGCGCATCGGAGCCGGTCGCGCCGGGAAGATCGAGGCCTCCCTCGAGCTGGTCGACGGCACCTACAAGGCCAAGATCGAGAAGGTCGTTCTGGGGGAGGACGCGCCCAGGGTGGCCGCCGATGCCCCGCTCCCCGAGCCGCTCCCACCAGCCGACACCAAGCCCCCACCCCCCGTCCCCGAGTACACGCTGCCGCCGAAGGGTGCCCGGCCGCCTTCCGAGGAAGAAGAGGTGTTCCGGGACACCGCGATCACCGACCTCGCCGAGCAGCTGAGCAGCGGCAAGCGAGGCTGGGGAGGAGACAGGACTACCGTGACCAAGCCCGACGAGGACATGCAGGCCGATGCCGCCGATCTGCTCAACGACGTGCCCCTGCAGGTGGCGGTGGAGCTGGGGCGCGTCCCCATCACTGCCGAGGAGCTGGTGAGCCTGCACATCGGCAGGGTCCTCGATCTCGGCCGCGCGCCGGGTGAGCCGGTCGACCTCTCGGTCAACGGCAAGATCGTCGCTCGGGGTGAGCTGGTGGAGATCGAGGGCCAGCTCGGCGTGCGCATCGTGGGGATGGCGGAGTAGCCGCGATGAGGCCCGCTAGTTGAGCAGGCGCGTGATGTCGTTCTTGAAGACGAACACCATGAGCGTCAGGAGCATCGCCAGCCCGACGTAGTTGGCGATGATGCGTGCCTTGATGCTCATGGGGCGCCCGCGCACGCCCTCGATGCCAGCCGACAGGATGTGGAAGCCGTCGAGGACCGGGATGGGCAGCAGGTTCATGATGCCCAGGTTGATGGAGATGAGGGCCATGATCTGCAGGAAGTACTCGAAGCCGGCCTCCGCGGCGCGCGAAGCGATGTCGTACATCATGATCGGCCCGCCCACGCTCTTGAAGGAGAGCTGGCCCTGCACCAGGCGGGCGAGGACGAGCCCTGTCTTGCGGATCTCGTCGGGGACCACGCGCAGGGACCGGGAGAACGCGGCGGACGCGCTGATCGTCACCGGGATCTTCTCGGCCTCCACGAAGCTCGTGAAGCGGGTGTCATGGTGGGCCCCGAAGAGCAGCACGGGGATCTTGTTCTCGAAGTCGTCCAAGACGACCGTCTCCCGCTGGGTCACGGTGCGCTCGATGCGCTCGCCGTCGTGCAGGAAGGCGACGGTGAGCGGCTTGTCCTTGTTGGCGCCGCGGAGGCGGTCGAAGCTCCACCAGCCGTTGAGCTTGGTTCCGTTGGCCTCGAGCAGCTTGTCCCCGCGCCGGATTCCCGCCTCGAAGGCCGGAGAGCCCTTCTCCACCGAGAACACGAACAGGTCGATCGGCTCGACGCCCGTGTAGATCCGTCCGTCGCGCTGCTCGGGCGTGAAGGTGACCTCGAAGGTCTTGTAGACGGTCAGGGCGCCTGCGGCTCCGCCCTCGGGCGTGTCGCGCACCACGGTCAGCCGGGAGGTCGGCTTCTCCTCGAGCGCCAGCACCAGGTCGGGGTACGTCTTCACCGGGTTGCCGTCCACCTTCACCACGCGGTCGAAGGTGTGCAGGCCGGCCTTCGCCGCAGGCGATTGGGGATCGGCGATGCCCACCAGGGGCGCCAGCGCCATCGGTCGAACGCCGATCACCCCTCGGGTCTCGGTCTCGAGGATGTTGCGGTCCTCGGTCTTCTCCGGAACCACGTTGACGGTCTGGGTCTTTCCTCCACGCTCGAAGGTAATGGAGACGGGTTGCTCCCAGCGGGGGCTGATGAGCTCCTGCAGCTCGGTGAAGTACTTCACTGGAGAGCCGTTCACCGAGATGATTCGGTCGCCCGAGCGCAGGCCTGCTGCGAAGGCGGGCTGGTCCGGGATCACCTCGCCTAGGCGAGACGAGATGTCGCTGGTCTGGAAGTAGAAGGCCGCGAAGTAGACGAAGATCGGAAAGATCAGGTTCATCGCCGGCCCGGCCAGGCCGATGAGGGCGCGCTTCCAGGGGGCCTGCTCGAGGAAGCCGCGGCCCCGGTCCTCGGGGAGCACCTCCTCGGCGGGCTCGTCGCCGGCCATCTTCACGTAGCCGCCCAGGGGAATGGCGCTGATGCGGTACTCGGTCTCGCCCCAGGTGAAGCCGAGCAGCCTGGGCCCGAACCCGAGCGAGAACTTGAGCACCTTGACCTTGAACAGCTTGGCCATGAGGAAGTGCCCAAGCTCATGGACGAAGATCAGGCTGGCGAGCAGGAGCACCGTCAGCGCGACTTTTTCGAAGTGATTCATGGAGTGGTCGGGGCGCCCCCGGGTTCGGCAGGTGAAGAATCGTAGCGGTCGAGAGCGATGGGAACAACCGCCGTCACAAAAGAAAAAGCGGGCGGCCTCCAGGTCGGGGAGGGCCACCCGCCGAAGAGGTCAATGTGCCGAAAGCTACCCCAGCGTCGGCTGGCCCTTCTTCCAGTCTGCGGGCGTCTTCTCTCCCGAGCGCACTGCTTCGAGCACCCGCAGCACCTCGGTCACCGAGCGACCGACGTTGGGGTTGTTGAAGGAGGCGTGCTGGATGTCGCCCTCGGGGTCGACGATGAAGGTCGCCCGAGCGGGGAAGCCGGCGGGGAGCAGGGTGCCGTAGGCCGCGCTGATGGACTTGGTGTAGTCCGCCACCAGGGGGAAGGGCAGGCTCCCCAACGAGTGCTCGAGCCAGGCCTTGTGCGAGTACTGGGAGTCGCAGGAGATGCCGATGACCTCGGCCCCGAGCTCCTTGAACTCCGAGTGGCGCCGGCCGAACTCCATGATCTCGGTCGGGCAGACGAAGGTGAAGTCGAGCGGATAGAACACGAGCACGACGTACTTGCCCCGGTAGTCCGCGAGCGAGACCTCGGCGAAGTCGCCCTGGCCGACCACGGCGGGGGCGCGGAACTCGGGCGCCTTCTGCAGCAAGCTGAACATGAGGGTTCCTCCGAAAAGTCTCTCGCGTGAGCCGACTTCTTTAACGGGGGGAGGGCCCCCCGTCAATCCTGCGCGGATGCTCACCCCAGGGCCAAAGTGGCGTAGAGCCACACGTAGGGCAGGGTGAAGAGGGCGGCGTCCACCCGGTCGAGCAGGCCCCCGTGGCCGGGGATGAGCCAGCCGGAGTCCTTGACCTCGTAGGCGCGCTTGAGCATCGACTCGGACAGGTCTCCCAGGGGGCCGAGCACGGAGCAGGGCAGGGCGACTGCCAGGCAACCCGCCCAGGACAGCTCGGGGAGCATGAGGGCCTTGACTGCGAAGGCCGCGCCCACGGAGGCCAGGGTGCCTCCGGCCAGCCCTTCCCACGTCTTGCCCGGCGAGACCTTGGGGTAGAGCTTGTGCTTGCCGAACAGCCGGCCCGCGGCGTAGGCGCCCGTGTCGTTGAGCCAGGTGATCGCGAGGGCGAGGAGGATCCACCCCAGGCCGTTCTCTTTGGCCTTCAGCCCGGACAGGCTGGTCAACAGCAGCCCGCAATAGAGCACGCCCGTCACCAGGAAGGCGACGCGGGAAGGGGCCTGCGCCAGCGGGCCGCGCAGCAGGTAGTAGCTGAAGCCGAGGATCACCAGCGCGCCCAGACCGAGCAGCGTTCCTTCGGCGAAGCGGG
>JACRCT010000563.1 GCA_016218885.1 Deltaproteobacteria bacterium
CGCCGGCCAGGGCGTGGGGAAGATCGGATTCCAGATCAAGGCCCGCCCCGACTGCGTGGACCCCGAGCTCTTCTCGCAGCTGCGCTCGATGGGGCTGTTCCGCGTCTTCCTGGGCATCGAGGCCGGGACCGAGACCTCGCTCCGACAGCTGGGACGAGGCCAGCGCCTCGCCGACAACGAGAGCGCGTTGCAGATCCTCAACGGGCTCGACCTGCACGTGGCCTTCAACCTGCTGGTGCTCAACCCCGAGTCCACGCTCGAGGACTTCGAAGGCAACGTGGCCTTCCTGCGAGGGCACGCGGCCAACCCGATGAACTTCTGCCGCACGGAGATCTACGCCGGCACACCGCTGGAGCAACGGCTGCGCAGCCAGGGCCGCCTGCGCGGCGACTACTGGGGCCTCGACTACGTCATCGGCGACGCCCGCGCCGAGCGCGCCTTCGAGCTGCTGCGCACCGCCTTCTACGAGCGCAACTTCGGTGCCCACCCTCTGCACTACCTCTGTGGCCAGGTGGACTACGAGCACCAGATCCGCTCCGACTTCTTCGGCACCACCCCCGAGCTGCGCGCCGCGGCCAAGCGCTTCGTGCGCCAGGTCAACGAGAACAGCGTGGCCTACCTGGAGGAGATCGCCGCGGCCGTGCGCAGCCAAGAGGCGACCCGGTCCTTCGAGCACGAGCTGGCCCAGCGGGTGCGCCGCGATGACTTCCGCCTCTACTCCGAGGGGCAGAAGGCGCTGCGAAAGATCCGTGAGCTGCCCGAAGCCTCCGCGATCACCGGCCGCGCCCGCGCCGCCCTCGCGGGCGCCATGGCCCTCGCGCTCGTCGGCTGCTCCCATCGCGAGATGCACCCCCGGGAGATGGCGCCCCCACCCCCGCCGCAGGAGCGCAGCGCACCGCCTTCGGACGCAGGGATCGACGCCGGCACCGATGCCCGCGTTGCAGACGAGCGCTTCCTCATGCAGTGCGAAGCGGCTCCCTATCTGCCGGATCGAGTCGTCCCGGTGCCCCCGCCTTCGCCTCCAGATGCCGGACCGGCGCCCCGCAAGGCAGCACCCGATGCCGGCAGGACGCCCCCCGATCCCAGCATCCTCAAGGTCATCCCGGACGAGCGCTTCCTGATGCAGCGTGAAGCGGCGCCCTACCTGCGCGACCGCCCAAGTGAGCTTCCCGACGAGCCGGTCGCGCCCGACGTGAAGCGCAAGCCGTCCAAGTAGGTCCGCGCGCCGGCGCCCAAGGGAGCTCTCCATGAAGGAGCCGAAGCTCGTCTCCTGATCGCGCTCTATGGCAATCTCGGGGTGGTCCGAGTCCTCTCGGTAGAACCAGCGACATGAGATTCCACTCTGCATTCTGGATGCTCGCCTTGGCTGCCGGGCTCGCGCCGGGGTGCAAGCCAAACGAGGACGCCGGGGCTTCCGACGCCGACATCGGCGTGCTCGCGCGCGATGTCGACCCTGGCCGCGCCGACATCGGTTCCGTGCCCGCGGCCCCACCGACCTGACCCTGCCGGCCACCAACGCGGGCGGCCTGGCCATCACTCAGATCTGGCTCGGAGGCTCGCTCGACCCCAACCTCTTCGACCCGCGTCGCTCCTACTGGCTGTGGCGGCGCCTGACGGAAGCCTTCAACGGCAGGGTGCTCATCCAGATGGACGAGGAGAACTCGAGGTGCAGGCCCAGAGCGTCAGCTGGCAGTGGTTCGAGGCCGCCGCCCGAAGTCAGCGGGTGGGCGAGTACGCCGTGTGGTGAGAGCGGCGCCCGAAGGCGGGGAAGGCCCGTGGTATCGTGCCTGCCATGGAGCGGCCTTCTCCTCGCAGCTGCGCTGCCGGTGTGTGGGCAGGCATGGCCGCCCTCCTGCTCTGCGCCTGCGAGGTTCCCTTCAGCATCCAGTTTCGCGCCGGCTCGCCCGACGCCGCGAGCGCAGCTGCTCCCGATGACGCAGGTCCGAGACCCGACGCGTCCGAGCCCGGAGACGCCGGAACGACCCTGGATGCCACCGCCGCGCCGGACACGGGTCCCTCCTTGCCTTGGGGAAGCTACGCCGCAAGCCTCGCTATCCCCGAGTGTCCCTCCCCCGCGCTCGAGCTCTTGGTGGACACCGCGAGCGACGAGCTCGACGGTGGTGAGACCATCACCGAGGGTCCGCAGGCGGGCGCCTTCCTCTCGCTGCGGGAAGCCTTGTGGATCGCCGCCAATGTCTCGGGACCCAAGACGATTCGTTTTTCCTCCTCGGTGTTCCCGGTCACCACGCCCGCCACCATCGAGCTCTCGAACGACCTGCGCTCGCCCGTGACCCTGGTCGAGACATGCATCGACGGGCGCGACCGCGGCGTCGTCATCCGTTGGCAGCCCAGCGGAGCCACCAACGTCGTCCTTCCCTGGAATCTCACCGACTCCTACCAGCTCGGGCTCACCCTGCTGAACATCCCCCATGAGCAGTCTGTCGTGCGCTCGCAGATCGCCGGATGCCGCCTGGACACCGATGGCTGGACCTTGGCGGCGCAGGGCGCTCGTCCCTGGATCATCAACATGCACGACGATGCGCTGCTGGGCCCGGGGAACGTCGTCGCCGCTCCGATTCGCGTCTACGCGGGGGCCACGCCCGCGCAGATACGAGGCAGCTTCTTCGGCTTCGATCCCTTGACCCGCGTCAACCTCGTCGACCTCGGAGGCTCCACGCGGCCCCTCGACATCCGCGCGGGCCTCATCGCGGAGGACAACGTGTTCGCCGTCGCAGACCTGAACGGCAGCCTCCTAGGCGAAGCAGAGGTCACCTTCAGGAACAACTTCTTCGGGGTCGATCGCGCGAGCATTCCGCTGCCAGGCACCAGGGCGGGGATCTCGCTCCAAAGCGGCACGGGCGTCGTCACCCCTCACGTCGTCCTTGGGCCTGGCAACGTCATACGAGCGGTAGCGAGCGCGATCTCGATCTCGCGCACGCTGGTGACCATCACCCAGAACTCGGTGACGGGGAACGAGACAGGCATCGCGTTCGTCGGAACCCCACCCGTGGCCGCGCCCGTGGTTGCTGCCGCGGACGAGGCAGGGATCAGCGGGAGCTGCGTCGCGACAGGCACTATCGAGCTCTTCGTCGATGCTGGTGACCAGGGCGAGCTCTACCTTGCCTCGACGCCGTGCGACGCCGCAGGCGGCTTCCGGGTCAGCGTCGACTTCTACGAATACCGCGCGAAGGGCCAAAACCTGACCGCCACGCTCACCGACAGCACGGGGAGCACGAGCCCCTTCTCACAGCCCTTCCCTCTCTGAGTCGATGGCCAGGATCAGGACGCGAAGCCGCCCCGCCTTTCGCTCGACCGGAGCAGCGGCCGAATGCGGCGGGAAGCTGAGATGGGCCTTCGCACCTGACGAGCCCCTCTCAGCTCTCCTGGCGACACCTGCGCCGCCGCGCTTCGACTCGTGACCGCGCGGCCGAGAGCCCGGCGATGAGGAACAGTAGCGAGGAGGGCGACGGCGACCCGGACCGGGTGCTGCAGCCGCAAGATGAGGCCTGGTCGTCGCTCGATTCGTGCTTGGGATCGACCGGCTCGGGGTCAATCGGGATGACCTGGCTCTCGTCGTCGACGACGGTGACCTCGATCGACTGGCGGGCCAGCGCCGCGTAGTCGGGGTCGCTCGTCAAATCGACCTCCACCGCGACCTGGACCACCCGGTTGCCGTTCTTCAGCTCGTCATCCACGGGTCGCACCGACACCGTTACCTCCCCTGGCGGCTGGCCACCTGGGAAGACGATTTGGGCAGGCGTGATGAGCAGCGCGCCCGCGGCATCCGGGGTCAGCTTCACGGTGACCCCATTCACTGGCGTCGAGGCCAGCCGCACTGTGAGCCGCGCCTCGTCGCCTTTCTCCCACAGCGAGGTGCTCCGACTGGAGAGCCAGACCCCGACGTCCTCGTCGTCGTCGCAGACCACCCGGAGCTCGGCAGGCGGGAGCGCGCGGTAGGTCAGGTCGGCGCTCTGCTCGGTGACCGTGCCCACGATGGCGAAGGAGACGCTCCCGTCGTGGACCTCGTCGTCGACCGCGCTCACCGTGAACTCCTGCGGGCGATCCCAGTCCACGGGCGTGAAGGTGAGCAGCGTGGGGGCCACGGTCCCCTCGGTCTGGTCGCTGGAGGCGAGCGCGACCAGCACCGTCCCCGTCGGCTCGGTCGCCAGCTTCAAGGTCCCGGTGTGCGGGAGCGAATCGGAGCCCTCGTTGATCCGGCCCTGCTCGGCGGGGAAGACCAGGCCCGCGGTGTCGTCGTCCTCCACGGTGACCTGCCGAGTGACGGGCGGAAGGTCCAGGTACCCCGAGGTGTCGGTGGTGCCCGCCGGCGACACCGCGAAGGTCACCGTGACGGCCTGGGAGCCGTCGGCGCGCGAGTCGTCCACCGGCTGCAGCGTGACCGACTGCGGCTGCGCGAAGGCCGCCGCGGTGAAGAGGAGCGTGGCGGGCGACGCGGTGAGATCCCCGTCGTTCGAGCTGGTGACGGCGACGACCACGTCTGAGCGCGGCCGCTGATCGGCGAGGCGGACCTGCAGCACGATGGAGCCCCCGCCCTCTCTCGTGGAGAGCTCGCCCGCGCCCTGGACACGCTCGACCACCAGCGTGGGCGTGGTGAGAAGCTGCAGGAAGACGAGGTCGGCGTTGGTCCGATCGTAGGCGGTCGCGGAGAGCCGGCCGTCGGCGTCGATAGCCAGAGCGCTGGTGTAGCCCACGTCCCCCTTGGCCGCGGCGATCTGGCTCCTCCACTCCCCGGTGGCGCGGGTGGCGTACCAGAGGCTCGATCGGTCGCCCTGGATGTGCGCGAAGGTCAGATGCGGCGCGTTGGCGCCGTCGGTGACCAGCGAGGGGAAGAAGCCCCGCGCGACGCTGTCCTGAACGCAGGTGAGCGCCCACGAGGCATCGCCCACTGCCCGATAGGCGTAGTTGATGGCGTTGTAGAACTCATAGGCGATGTGCACGCCCCCGGCGGCGTCCACCGCGATGCTGGTGTGCTGGGGGTTGTTGCCGTTGATCACCGTCTCGACCTGCCACTGGCCGTCGCGCTCGCGCACCGCGTGCCGCAGGTCGTAGTCCCCGTAGCCGCGCCCGTCGACGTAGCTGACGTGCAGCCGCCCCGCGGCGTCGATGGCGAGGTCGGTGTAGGTGCCCATCTGCGGGTCGACCGTCTCCACCGTCCAGGCGGCCCCGTCGTGCTCGGCGTGCTTGAGGGCGTTCTTGCCGTAGTCCAGGTAGGTGACATGCAGGTGCCCTTCGGCATCGACGGCGATCGAGGTGTCGACGCCGACGACTCCTTCCGGGTCCTGGTCCACGACCTCGCTCGTCCACTGGCCGCTGGTGGAGCGGGAGGCGACCTTGAGGGCCAGGTGGGCGGCGTCGAAGTAGCTCAAGTGCACCCGGCCGTCGCTCCCCACCGCGATGGCGTTGTACTCGCCCAGCCCCCAGCCGGCATCGGCGATCTCGGTGTGCCACGCGCCGGCGTCGTCGCGGAACGAGTAGCGCAGGACGCCCAGCGGCCGGTCCAAGGTGCAGGCGTGGGGACGCCCCTGCGCGTCGAGCGCCAAGCTGTTGAGCACCCCCACGTCCTGGGCCTGGAAGAGCGGAGCCGTCGCCACCACCCCGGCCTCCGCGGTCTCGCGCACGTAGCTGAGGGCCCCGGTGTCCTTCTCGAAGGCGACCACGTGGAGGCGACCCTGGCTGTCCTGGCCGAAGGAGGTCTTGTCGGGGCGGACCCCCGCCAGCAGCGAGGTGACCGTCCAGGCCCCTCCTCCCGCCGGCCAGACCGCGTGGCGCAGCGCCCCGCCGCCCTCGGAGGTGACGAAGATGGCGTGGGCCTCGCCGGAGGGCAGCACCCGCATGCTCGCGGCGCGGCCGGAGTAGTCGAAGCTGGTGGCCCGATCGACGAACTCGACCGACCAGCCGGCCGAGGTGCGGCGCGCCGCCGCCAGCGCGTGCATGCCATGGGAGTAGGCCGTCACCAGGACGTCGCCGGCCGCGTCGACGCCCACCGAGGGCGAGGGCCCCGGCCAGTCTCCGGCGTGGTTCTCGTCGAGCGCCCCGACCGGGACGGTCTCGCTGACGAAGATCCCGGTGGCATTGGTGACGTAGCTGAGGACGTCGTGCCCCACGTGCACGAGGTGGACGATGCCGTCGACCCCCACGGCAATGCTGGCGAACTTCCCGGCGACCGCCGCCGGGTCGTTCACCAGGGTCGTGACCCAGGCGCCACTGGAATTGGTGGCGTAGCGCAGCGAGTTGTCCTCGACGTCGGAGTAGGCGAGGTGAGCCGCGCCGAGCCCGTCGACGGCCAGCGCCGTGTAGCGGCCCACGCCCATGGGGCTCGGGACGCAGCAGACGGGGGCCCCGACGCCGCACGTGAGCTCCGGGGCCAGCGCGGTGTGGTAGGGACAGTGCGCGGTCACCTCACAGGTCCCTCCCGCCTCCTGGCAGGTGCCGGTCGTCGGTCGGGGGTCGTCGGCGGCGCGGCCCTCCACCACCTGGATAGCCCAGGCCCCCGAGGCGTTGGTGGCGTAGCGCAGCGCGCCGTGCGTCTCGTCGAAGTAGCTGACGTGCAGGTGGTCGGAAGAGTCGCACACCACCGCGGCGTGGCGGCCCGCTCCCGATCCGGGGTCGATGATCTCCGGCTCACCGGCGACCCCGCTCACGATCACCTGGTGGTAGAGGCGGTCCGCGCCGTAGACCACGTGGACGCGGTTTGCCGAGTCGACGGCGACGAAGCCGTTGGTGAGGTCGTCCAGGAAGGAGGGCGCGTCGGCGCGCTCCAGGTTCCAGGTCGCGCCCAGCGGCGCGAAGAGCAGGGCTGTTCCGGCGATCGTCCAAAGGCTCATGATCGGGTCTCGCGCTCCCTCGAATCGTAGAGCCCGGAAGACTAGCCTCTCGGTCAGCAAATATCGCCGTTGATGAGCCTGCCCGGCGCGACGCTCCGCTCGTCGCCGAACTCGACCGCAGTGGCAAAGACTACGTGGTCGAGAGTCCCCAGTGCTCGCTGCTCTGATAGCCCACTTTCAGCGGGCTTCGCGAGCCTGCGCACCGAGGCCGACGCAGGGCGGAACGTCGGGCGCCTGGAGCTCGCCTGCGGCGTGGACGCCCCGCTCTTGAGCTTCTTGCTTGGGCATCATCTCCTTGCCCGAGAC
>JACRCT010000570.1 GCA_016218885.1 Deltaproteobacteria bacterium
GCCTGGGCTGCGCTTGCTGGGCTGGCAACTCGAGGAACGGGCGACTCATCTATTGCGCGCGCCATGGTCGAAGGCTGGCGATGCCCGAAGCCGGCCAAAGCGAAAAGGGGCTCAAAAGCGCGAAGGTCGGGCTAGCAGGCCCCGTCCCGGCGCCCCCCCCGTCCGCTCTGGCTTCCTCTCAGCCGCCTCGTCAGTGGCTGGGCGGGTGCTCGGGGCCGTCGACGCCTGTTTGCTCAGCCGGATTGCCACGTGAATCCGCTGCGTTATATTCCCGCGCGGCCGCGGCAGACCCTCCCCTCGGCCCGCATCATCACCAGAGAGATTCGAGGGATTTGCGCCCCAGCGGCGCCGGATGGTTCATGAGCTCAGCCGCCCCCAAGCGCGACTACTACGAAGTGCTGCAGGTGGCGAAGTCCGCCTCCGCCGACGAGATCAAGAGCGCCTACCGCAAGGCGGTGTTCAAGTTCCACCCGGACAAGAACCCGGGCGACAAGGACGCCGAGGACAAGTTCAAGGAGGCGTCCGAGGCCTATGCCATCCTCTCGGATACAGAGAAGCGCGCCCGCTATGACCAGTACGGGCACGCCGGCCTGGGGGCCAACCCCTTCGAAGGGTTCGGTGGCTTCGGGGGCGGATTCGGCGGATCGATCAACGACATTTTCGGCGACATCTTCGCCGAGATGTTCGGCGGCGGGCGCGGTCGTGGCCGCTCGGCAGCCCAGCGCGGCGCCGACCTGCGCTTCAACCTCGAGATCGGCTTCGAGGAGGCGGCGTTCGGGACCGAGGCCTCGGTCAAGATCCCCCGCCCCAAGCGCTGCGACGGCTGCAACGGGTCGGGCTCGCGCGCCGGGACCTCCCTCAAGGCCTGCCCCACCTGCGGCGGCGTCGGCGAGCTGCGCTTCACCCAGGGCTTCTTCTCCATCGCCCGGCCCTGCTCGCACTGCAACGGCACTGGCCGCGTGGTGACCGACCCCTGCCCCACCTGCCGCGGCGCAGGCAAGGTCAACGCCGAGGCCACCTTGACGGTCAAGGTGCCCCCGGGAGTGGACACCGGCACCCGGCTGCGGTTGACGGGCGAAGGCGAGCCCGGCGACAACGGCACCTCGCCAGGCGACCTGTATGTCGTGCTCCACGTCCGCGAGCACCCCCTCTTCCAGCGCGAGGAGAACGACCTCTTGTGCGAGGTGCCCATCAGCTTCGTCGACGCGGCGCTCGGCTCCTCGGTCGACGTGCCCACCCTCGAGGGCAAGGTGAAGGTGAAGATCCCCCCCGGCACCCAGAGCGGGAAGGTGCTGCGGCTCAAGGGCAAGGGCATCCCCGACCTCAATGGCTACGGCCGCGGCGACCAGCACGTGCGCATCGTGGTCGAGACCCCCTGCAACCTCTCCAAGGAGCAGAAGCGCCTGCTCGAGGAGTTCGCGCGCGTCTCCACGCCCGACAGCCACCCGCAGGGCAGGTCGTTCTGGGGCAAGGTCAAAGAGGTCTTTGGGACCTGACCCAGGTCAGCCTGGGCCCAGCTCCAGAAGTTCCGCAACAGCCGGCTGACTTGGATGGTCTTGGCCTTGGTGATCAGCCTCCAGCTGTACCTGGCCTTCGTCTACCTCATCCGCCGCTCTGCCGAGCGCCTCCCGGCTCCTGTCGCCCCGGAGAGCCGGCATCGCTGACGGAAGCGCTACGCAGGGTCGGGCTCGCCAAAGCGTGGATTGGCCCAAGACGCTCGTCGTCGAGTGAGACGTAGCACAGCGGCACAGCGCCCTCGCTGGAGCCGTGTCGCGAACCGGGGCATGAGGCCTGCACAGGCGCGGGCGCCATGGAACTCGTTTGGGATCGCGGGACCCTGCTGATTCGCGACGCGTCATGCCCCGCCAGCCTTCCCGGCGTGCTGTGGGATCCCCGCGTCGCGGCCTGGAGGGCACCGGCCCACGTCCATGCAGACCTCCTCGCCGCCAGCGCGACCGGCACTCCTGTGGTGGACCGCGCGCGACAGCCGGCAGGTGAGCTGCCCGGATTCGCCGTGCCCGAGCTGCGCCCCTACCAGGAGGCAGCGCTCGCCGCCTGGGAGATCGCCGGCCGGCGCGGGGTCATCGCGCTTCCCACCGGCGCCGGGAAGACGCGCACCGCCATCGTGGCCATCGCCCGGACTCGCGTCTGCGCGCTGTGCCTCGTCCCCACGCGCGTGCTGCTTGAGCAGTGGGTCGCCGCCCTGAAGGCCGCCGGCTTGCGCGACGTCGGCCGGTTCGGCGACGGCGAGCGCCACCTCGCTCCGGTTACGATCGCGACCTACGCCAGCGCCCTGCGCCACGCCGACGCGCTCGGGAACCGCTTCGATCTGCTCGTGGTCGACGAAGCCCACCACTTCGGCGGCGGCGCGGGCGACGAGTGCCTGGAGATGAGCATCGCCCGCTTCCGGCTGGGGCTCTCCGCCACGCCCGTGGACGACGAGCGGCGGCGGGAGCGGTGCGAGTCCTTGATCGGCTCGGTCGTGTTCCGCTCGGCCATCGAGGATCTCGCCGGGCGATTCCTGGCCCCCTTCCAGCTGCTGACCCTCTCCCTGCCGCTCGACGCCTACGAGCGCAGGGCCTACGACCGGGAGGTGGCCGCGTACCGCCCCGCGGTGCGGCGGTTCTTCGAGGCGGCGCCCGGAGCCGACTGGAACGACTTCGTGGCCAATGCCAGCCGCACCGAGGACGGGCGGCGTGCCATGGCGGCCTGGCGCCGCGCCCGCTCCATGCTCGCCTTCACCCGGGCCAAGCAGCGTGCCGTGAGCGAGCTATTGGCGCGCAACGTGCGCTCCCGCATGCTGCTCTTCGCCGCCGACACGGCGACGGCGTACGCCATCGCCCGAACGCACCTGGTGCCCGCCCTCACCTGCGACATCGGCCGCTCCGAGCGCGCGGACCTCCTGGCCCGCTTCGCCCAGGGCGAGCTGCGCGTGCTGGTGAGCGCACGGGTCCTCAACGAGGGCGTCGACGTGCCCGAGGCAGACGTCGCCATCCTCGTCGGCGGCACGCAGGGCAAGCGCGAGTTCGTCCAGCGGGTGGGGCAGGTCCTGCGCCCCGCCCAGGGAAAGCAGGCCGTCGTCTTCGAGCTCGTGTCGCGGGGCACGCACGAGGTGCAGGAGGCAGATCGCCGGCGGAGGGGCCTTGCTGCCGATTGACCAGGTCGATCTCGTCGCCGCTGCCAGCGAATGGGTGCCGGCATGGCTGGGCCCGCAGGACCACCCGTGGCTGGACGCGCTCCTGGATGAGCTCAAGCGCTTTGAGGGGCGGACGGTGCGCGAATGGCGCGCGCGCGCGGCCGAGCCTCTACGCGCTCCCTGCTCTGCGCGGCGGCAGCGAATGGTGGCCTCGCTCCTCGAAGCACGCTGCGTCGCCGAGCCGCCGACGACCCGCCCGCTCCCGCGTGAGAGGAGGCTCGCGCTCTTCCTCGAAGCGCAGCGCAGACGCAGCGCCTTGGCCTTCGACCGCGACGCTATCCTCTCGGAGACTGCCGCGCGGTTGGGCATGGCTCCAGACGCGCTCGCCGACGCGCTCCACTCCGACGTGCCGAGCGAGCGGCGGGTAAGCCTGGCGTCGGCGCCGGCAGACGCCCACGCGCTGGCGCTCGAGGCCAACCTGGCGATGGCCCAGGGGCTCCTGCGCGCTGCCGGCTCGCTGGAGATCGACGTGGGTGGAGGCTCGCGGGCCGTCGTCCGCCAGATTCTGCTCAAGCGGTTGCTCTGCACTGTGCGGCCCGCCGCGGGCGGCGTGCGCATCGAGGTCTCCGGACCCTACGCCCTCTTCCGCCACACGACGCTCTACGGGCGCGCCCTCGCCTCGATCATCCCGACCTTGCGCGGGGCCGACCGCTTCGTGGTGCGCGCGCGCTTGAGAGCCCACGGCCGGCCGAAGACGGTCCGCATCGCCAGCGGCGACCCGGTATTCCCGCCCGGGGCCGCCCTGCGGCGCTACGACAGCCAGCTCGAGGAGCGCTTCGCCCGGGACCTCGCCCGCGCAGCGAAGGACTGGGATCTGGTGCGCGAGCCCGAGCCGATAGCCGTCGACGGAACATGGGTCTTTCCCGATTTCGCCATCGTCCACCGTAGCGACCCCAGTCGCCGCTGGCTGCTGGAGGTCGTCGGCTACTGGACCCCGGAGTACCTGGAGTCCAAGCTCCAGCGCTTGCGCAAGGCTGGCCGCTCCGACGTCATCGTGTGCCTGGACGACCGCTTCGTCAGCCAGGGAATGGAGCTGCCGCGGTGCTGTCCCGTCGTGCCCTTTCATCGCCGCATCGACGTTGAAGCCGTGCGGCGGATCCTCGAGGAGAAGGCGCCGCAGTGCCCGGCAGCGGCGCCATCGAGGAGCGTGCGCGAGCGCATTGGGCCCGCCGACCTCTTCCTCGACTTCGCGGGGCGCCGCCCGCCTGAGGACCCGATCCATGAGCGGCTGTGTCGACTCCGCACCGGCGATCGGCTGGATCTCGTCGAAGCCGACGGTTGGATCACCCTGCGGAACTCCGACGGGGAGGTGGTGGCAGCCCTGGCAGGGAAGGCAAGAGAGCGCTGGCGTACTCTGCTCGCCAGGATCCGCCGCGTGAGCGTCGCCGAGCGGATCGAGCGGCGCGCGGCCCAGTCGCCCCTGCCCTATCGGGCGAAGCTACGCGTCGAGCGTTGGGTCGTGCCGGTGCTCGAGGTGGAGCTCGATGCGCCAGCGAGCGCGTCCTCTCGCGGAGACTTGCGACCGGGCCTGAGCCAGGGCAGTGAGGGAATGGGTGAGGGAATTGGTGGTTCACGGAGAAGGGAGCGTCCCGGGCCAATGAGGAACCTTTGACAATTTGTGGTTTACGGAGAAGTGAGCTTTCGGGGCACCGCGGGCTCAAGCTGGCTAAAGCCAGCTCAAAGCCCGCGGCTACCTCTACGAAGCGCACTGAAGTGCGCTAACCGGGGACCGGCCTGGACTCCTGAACTGGGCATTTGACGTCCTACAGGGACCCCGCGGCGGAGAGCCTGCGGCAGGTCTTCCACGCCGAGCTCTTCAGCTCCGACGTGTCGCAACCGTGCGCGCCGTGGCGCACGCCACCGGCCTGCAACGGGCCCATTTGCAAAGGAGGGGGGATGCCGTTTTCAGAGATGTTCGTGCACCTCGTTTGGGCGACCTGGGACCGGGCGCCCTGGATCAACGCGCAGATCGAGTCGCAGGTCTGGGCTCTGCTTGGCGCGAAGTGCCAGGAGTTGCGTTGCAAGCCGCTGGCGGTCGGCGGTATGCCTGACCACGTCCACGTGCTGGTCGGCTTGGACCCGTCGTTGGCGGTCGCCGAGTTGGTGCGACAGATGAAGGGCGCGTCCTCGTACGCCATGACTCACCGCCTCGGCCCCGCGCGACCGTTTCGCTGGCAGAGGAGCTACAGCGTCTTCTCCCTGCGCAAGGCCGAGGTGCCGACCGTCGTCCAATACGTAACGAGCCAGAAGCAACGACATGCCGCAGGCCGATTGTCGGAGCTCATGGAGCGGCTCGACAGCCCCGACAGCCCTGGGCGCCCGAAGGTCCCTGCGCGAACAACGCTTCTGCAAACACCTGGTCACCCGAGAAACGAGCAAGGTGCTCGAACCGGTTAGCGCACTTCAGTGCGCTTCGTAGAGGTAGCCGCGGGCTTTGAGCTGGCTTCAGCCAGCTTGAGCCCGCGGTGCTCTTCGCAAGTCGATCCCGCAGACCTCGCAAGTCGATCCCGCAGACCTCGCGAGTCGATCCCGCAGACCTCGCGAGTCGACCTCGCAGACCTCGCGAGTCGACCTCGCAGACCTCGCGAGTCGATCACACAGACCTTCGACTCGACCTCGCAGACCTCGCGAGCCGATCACACACACCGGCCCGCGGAGCTCACCCAGCCGCCGCAGGCGAGGACGCCCACGCCCCCAGGAGGGAACGAAAGCGGGCGGAGACGCCCGCAGTCCCAGGGACAAGGCAAAGGCACGCCCGCCCGGCCTGCGATGAACGGCCTTCCGGTCGCGTGGCTTTTTGCCTTATACGTTGGGGCTCCTCTCCTCGTACTGAAGGGTGACGCCGTGCGCTCCCTATCCATCGTCCTGATGTCGCTCGGATTCGGTCTCTGCACGCTGGGCTGCCCCAAGCGCGTGGACTCGCAGTCGGACCTCGATGCCACCGCCCGCGAGAAGGTCGCCGAGGCGCGCCGGCAGGCTCAATCGGGCAAGTCCGACGAGGCCCTCAAGCTCCTGCAGGACCTGCCCCAGGACAACCAGGCCGTCGCCGAGGTCCTCTTCCAGGTCGGCGAGGGCCAGCTCGCCTCCCGGGACTTCGCCGGAGCTCGCAAGAGCTACGGCGATCTGCTCGCCAACTTCCCGCTCTTCGACAGGGCCGACCTGGCCAAGTACCACCTCGCCATCGCCCTGATCGAGCTCAAGGAGTACCGCGACGCCGTGCAGTCTCTGGGGACCGTCTACCCCCGCCTGCCCGAGGAAGATCGCCCCGCCGCGGTGGTGCACCTGGCCCGGGCCGCCGAGGGGGCCCGCCTGTGGGCCGACGCGGTGCGCTGGCGCGCGGAGGCCATGCGCCTGGCCCGCGACGAGGGCGCGCTCAAGGTCGAGGAGCAACGCATCCTCGAGCTGCTCGAGACCCGGGTCCCCTTCCTCGACGTCGCCCGCCTCGCCCAGGAGCTGCAACCCGACTCCCCGCTCTGGGCGGTGGTCCAGTTCAAGCTCGCCAAGATCTACGCCCACCTGCGCGACCGGCCGCGCATGAAGGAGACGCTGGAGCTGCTCTTGGCCAAGGCGCCGTCCAGCCCATGGGCCCCGCAGGCGCGCGCCATGCTCGAGCGTGCCGAGCGCCACGCCGTCGCCCGGCCAGATACCATCGGCGTCGCCGTGCCCCTGTCGGGCAAGTACAAGGCGTTCGGCGAGAGCGTGATGGCGGGCCTGCAGCTGGCGCTCGCCGATAGCGGGCTGAAGGTGGTGGTCAAGGACACAGCAGGGGACGGCTCGCAGGCGCGCGCCGCCATCGCCGCCCTGGCCACCGACGACCAGGTGCTGGCCATCGTCGGGCCAGTGCTGAGCGCCGAGAGCTCGGACGCGGCTGCCGAGGCCGAGCTGCAGGAGACGCCCATCGTCACCCTCACCCGCTCCGAGGGCATCACCGAGGCGGGGCCGTGGGTCTTCCGCAACATGCTCACCAGCAGCGCGCAGGCACGGGCGCTGGCCGACTGGGCGACGCGGGTCAAGGGCTTCAGGAAGTTCGCGGTGCTCTACCCCAACATTCCCTACGGGACCGAGCTGACGCAGTTCTTCTGGGACGCCATCGAGGCGGCCGACGGCGAGATGCGCGGCGCCGAGACCTATGACGCCGACGAGACCAACTTCGGGCAGAAGGGGACCATCAAGAAGCTGGTTGGCCGCTACTACCTGGACCAGCGCGAGGAGTACAACGCCCGGCGCCGGGAGATCATCGAGTCGATCACCGACCCCTACCGGCAGCGCAAGCTCCTCGAGGGCCTCAAGAAGAAGCTCGAGCCCATCGTCGACTTCGAGGCGCTGCTCATCCCCGACTACTACAAGAACATCGGGCTCATCGCCCCCGCACTGGCTGTAGAGGACGTCATCACCAACGCCTGCGACAAGCGCGACATCGAGAAGATCGCCAAGACCCAGGGCAAGGAGCCGCGGGACATCAAGGCCGTGCAGCTCTTGGGCGGCAACGGCTGGAACTTCAACGAGCTCGTGGAGCGCGGCGGCAAGTTCGTGCAGTGCTCGGTCTTCGTGGACGGCTTCTTCGCCGCCTCGGACCGCAAGGAGACCCGGGACTTCGTCATCGAGTTCAAGAAGGCCACCGGCAAGGACCCCTCGCTGCTCGAGGCCGAGGGCTACGACACGGGAAGAGTCCTGCGCGCGATCGTCGAGGGCCAGCAGCCCAAGACCCGCGCCGCGATGCGCGAGGCGCTGTTGAAGGTCAAGGACTTCCCCGGCGCCACCGGCCGCACCACCGTCAACGACCGGCGCGAGTTCGACAAGCCGCTCTTCCTGCTCACCATCGACCGCGACCAGATCCGCGAGATCGACGCCGACACCAGGAGCTGAGCGGGCCACCTCGGCTCCCGCTGCTCGGCGACTGAGGGCCCCGCACTTGGACGTCCAAGTGCGGGTCGCCCGTGCTGCCTGTCTACACCACGGTGCGAGGATTTCCACCGGTCGGCCGCCGGTCCCTCGCGGTCGGCCGGTTCTGCGTCACGGCGGCCACGCGGCGATGATGGCCAAGCTCTGCCCCCCAGCCACTCGTCAGCCTCGACCCCGGATGCCGGCCCATCAAAGGCGTGATCGAGGCCCCGCCGCCGCCGAAGCGCTGGCTTGCCTTGCCTTCCGGCTTGAAAACGACAGGTTGGACCGGCGACTAGCAACATGACGCCTTTTCTTGCAACAGGCATCCCTGTGCCCGCGTCCTCCTTGGCAGATCGGTTCGATGGCTGGGAGGAGCGCCCACACCATCGTCCGCTGTCCCTCGGCCTCGTCTCTGACAGAGACCCAGGACCGTTGGGCGCAGGGAGCTTCCTTGTCGATGCGAAACGGGGGTGACATGCGAACACGTCTGAGGCGTCTTGCAGCACTTCTATGCGCCATCTCTCTGGGCGCCTTCGGCTGCCAGAAGAAGCAGAAGC
>JACRCT010000035.1 GCA_016218885.1 Deltaproteobacteria bacterium
CATCGACAGCGCCCCGCCGGAGCTCAGCGAGCTGGTGTCGGTGTTCTTGCAGCGGGTGTCCCGCCCGGTGCCGGAGCAGAGGCCGACCTTGCCGTTGGCGTTGCCGGTGCAGGTCTTGCCGCTTCCGCAGTCCGCGTCCACGGTGCAGGCCCGGTCGCACGTCACCTGGCTCCCCGAGTTGCCGTTGGAGCTCACCTGGCTGTTGCCCTGGGTCATCGGGCGGCCCGCGCTCCCGTCGAGGTTGGGCTGGGCGAAGGCGAAGGGCATCTTCTCGAACCAGCGGGTGATGGCGACCACCTGCGGCGACACCGTGCAACGCCAGGCCGGCGAGAAGCCGGCGGTGTACTCCTTCGCTCCGCGCCGGGCGGTGAAGGGGGTGGAGTCGTTGTCGTTGCCCTCGCTGCGGTCGCGCTCGTCGATGTCGATGCAGACCCGCACCCGGAAGGCGGTGTTGGTGGTGTCCGCCGACGGCAGCCATCCGTTGTTGTCGCTCGCCAGGCGGAAGATCCGTTGCCGGATGGCGTCGGTGAGCTCGGCCTTGATCCGCACCGTCTTGCCGGTGGGGCTGCCGTCCTCGAGGAGCGTGCCGCGGGCGGCGCCCAGGGTCATCGACTGCGCGCTCGAGACCCAGCCGTTGAGGAGGCGGTTGTAGTTGAACTCGGAGACCGGGGTGATCTCCACCGTGGCCGACAGGCCGCGCTGGGCGAGCGTGCGGACGTTGTTGGAGAGCGGCACCTTGGTCGGCGAGAAGGGGTTCACCCCGGGCGCGTCGCCCTTCATCGACCAGGTGAAATCGACGTCCAGGAAGCGGGTGGGCTGGCTGTCGTAGAGGCTGAGCGACTGCTCGGGGTTGCGGATCTGGGCCCGGTCCGCGGTCAGGAAGATGCTCGAAGACTCGGAGAGGTTGAGCGTCGGCGTCGGGGAGAAGGGTTGGAAGAGCCGGTTGGGTCCTCGGTAGGTGATGTTGTTCTCCGGGATCTGCGTCTGCCGGTAGTAGTCGAGGAAGTTCACCCACAGCCGGTTGGGGTCGTAGAAGAAGCCGATCGGGTTGGGCTGCAGGGCCTGGCTCGGGGTCACCCCGGCGGTCCGCAACGCCACCGTCCTGCCCTCCGCGTCGAACGACAGGGCGAGGTGGGTCGAATCGCTGACGAAGTAGCTCTGCCGGAAGGTGGACTCGGCGATGTTCAGCCGCTTGGCGGCGTCGCGATAGGAGAGCGCGTTGGCGCCGAAGCAGCCGGGGGCCACCACCACGTCCGTGAGCTCGCCGAGGAGCAGCCGCTTGCGCTGGTTCGCCGCGTTGGGGAAGTAGGCCAGCAGCGGGTCGTCGGCGTTCGGCCGGCGCAGGCCGACCTTGCCGATGAGGCACCGGAAGCCCTTGACCGTCGAGAAGGGCGCCGTCCTGCTCATGAAGGTGTCGTAGGCCCAGAGGGTGGCGTCGGCCGTCTGGGAGCCGAAGACCATGTCCGTGGGGAGGTCGTTCTCGAAGGGGATCGCCACCTTGAAGAAGGTCGGCATGTTGCTCACGAGGTCGTTGCCATCCTCGAGGATGGTCACCCCGGAGGTGAAGGGGGGGAGCAACGTCTTGGTGAGGTCGGGCGCGCACTTGAGGTCGGCGTCGCGGCTCTGCCGCCCGCGGCAGTTCGCGGGGATGCACGCTTTGCGCGAGTAGGGGGTGGAGGGGGTCGGGCAGTCCAGGACCGCCGTCCTCCCCGCCGCCTCCCCTTCCACCCTGGCCGTCTTCAGGGTGGGGTCCACCCCGCAGCTGTAGGTGATCTCCAGATCCTTGGCGCATCCGGGCGCGGGGTCGCCCAGGTTGTCGGCCTTGTAGGAGCACTGCCCGCGGGTGCCCCGGCAGGCCTCGCTCACGATGCCGGTGGCGTTGCCCTGCGCCCGGCCGCAGCTCTTGCCGTAGGTCGCCGAGACCACCCTCACCGCGGGGGCGCAGCTGAGCGAGACGGTCTTGGAGTGGGCCTCGCCGTCGATGTGGACGGTCATCTGCTCGGTCTCCTCGCCGCAGTGGTAGGCGAGATCGAACGCCTTGGGGCAGTAGGGAGCGGGGTCCTTGCTCCCGGTGACCACGAAGGAGCACACGTCGCGGCCGAAGCAGGCGGACTCCGCGACCTGGAAGTAGTTGTTGCGCAGGCCGGTGAAGTTGGTGCAGTTGGCTCCCCAGGTCGCCTCGTCGATGCGGATTCCCGTGGCATAGGTGGCCTGCGCCGGCTCGGGCTCACAGGAGAAGTCGATGGGCTCGTACTCGCTGAAGGTGGCCTTCTTCTCGGTCGTCCCGCTCGCGCAGGTATAGGTGAAGGTGGCCCAGGTCGTCCGTCCGGTCCCGCGGCAGGGGTCGCTGCCGAAGAGCGGGGTTCCCTTCCTGAGGAAGCTGCACCGCCGGGTCCCCTCGCACTGCGCCTTCGCCTGGGCGGTGTAGTCGATGGGCGGCTGCGGGCAGTCGTAGCCGTATTCGGCCTTGCTGATGCTCATCAACTCGCCGCACTTGAGCGAGACGACCGTGTCGGCGGCCTCGCCGGGGATGTTGAGGGCGGAGTACCGGGTGTCGTTGCCGCACTTGTAGACGAGGCTGAACTCCTTGCGGCAGCCGCGGGCCGGGTCGGTGTCGCCGTCCGCCCACACCTTGCGCGAGCAGGAGGCCTTGCCGTTGCAGGCGGCTTGGAATCGGGCCGTCCAGTTGCCGGTCGAGGCGCCGCAGTTGAGGCCGTAGTCGGCGCTGATGACCTGCAGCTTGAGCGCCGCCGCCGCCGCCGTCGGTCGCGGCGGGCAGTCGAAGCTGAGGTAGGCGTTCTGGGCCGAAGTGATGGTCTTGAGGTCGGTCGAGGTGCCGCACATGTAGGTGATGACGGTGTCCTTCCAGCAGCCCGGCCTGGGGTCCCTCCCGAAGAGCAGGTCGTCGGTGACTCCGGGGGTGCAGCGGCGCACGCCCGGGGGACAGAGGGAGGTGATCTTGTCGGTGAAGTTCCCCTCCAGGTTGGCGTCGCAGTTCGTCCCGTAGGAGGCGCGAGTCACGGTGATCTTCTCACCGCAGCGGATGGTGACGGTCTTGGCCCAGGCGTCGGCGGGAATGAAGATCTCGTAGAGGGTGGATTCGTTGCCGCAGCGGTAGTGCGCGCGGAAGTCCTTGCCGTTCCCGGGCGCCGGGTCCCCGTCCCCGCTCAGCCCGAGCAGCATCGAGCACTCGCTGCGCCCGTTGCAGACCGCGTTGAGCTTGTCGGTCCAGTTGCCCGGGGTGACGTCGAGGTTCCCGCCGAAGGTGGCGTCGGCGATGGTTATCTCGTTGGACATCGTCGGATTGACGATGCCCTGCTCCTCGGAGGAGCCTCCGCTGGAGAAGTCCCACCCGACGTAGCCCGCCTCGCACTGCATCGAGGGATCGACGGCGTTGAAGATGGGCGGGGGCTCGTTCTCCCCCTGGCTGCTGCAGGCGCTCAGGGCGAGGGCGAGCGCGCCCTGCACGACGAAGATGGACCGGGTGCCTCTCATGGATTCCCACCTCATGCGCGAGGATTTCTGGTCGACGAAGGTCACTTGAGCCGGGCGAGCCAGGCGTCCCAGGACCCGCTCGTGGTCTTCACACCCGAGCCCCAGTCGATGTTGCCCGCTGTCTCGCCGACGGCCAGGACCGCGCCCTCCGGGGTCTCGCAGATGCCGGTCGCCAGCGGATAGGCGCCGCCGCCCGCCACCCGTCCCTCCCCGAACTCGATCGCGTCGGCGGCCCCCAGCGAGTAGCGCGCCCAGAAGGCCCCGCTCGGCTGCGGGCCGGCCCCGAGGTCGCCGCCGAAGTTGTTCGAGTTCCCCACCATGTGGAGGCCGGAGGCGCCGAACGCGACGTCGTAGATGACGAACGGAATGCCCGTCTCGAAAAGGCGCTGGGAACGGAAGGCGCCGGTGGCGGCGTCGAAGAGCACCAGGGCGCCAGCGGCATAGCCCGGGTTGGGATGGGTGATGGTCCCGCCGCCGAAGTCGAGCGCGTCCGCGTACTGGGCTCCCAGCGCCACCCGTCCGGCATCATCCAGCGCGATGGCGAAGGCGTCGTAGGAGCGCCCGTTGATGCCCGGGAAACCCTTCGACCAGCGGTGCGCGCCGTCGTTGCCCCAGCTGGCGACGAAGATCTCCGTGCAGTTGCAGGTGGCGTTGAAGGCGAGGGGCCCGCCGCCGAAGGAGGCGTTGGGCGCGCCGACGTAGCCCGTGCCGTAGACGTTCCCCGCGGCGTCGGTGGCCAGGTCGCGGATGCGGCTGCCCGACCCGCCGGGGTCGCTGCCGTAGACGTTCGCCCAGCGCGTCGCGCCGCCGGCGTCGAGGCTGACGAGGTAGACGCCGTTCGCGCCCGGGGTCAGCGTCGGCAGCGGTCCTGCGTCGTCGTAGTCGAAGTCCCCGGCGGCGCTTCCGGTGACGAAGACGTTGCCCGACCGGTCCGCGGCGATGGCCGAGGCCTCTCCGGAGCCGAAGACGCGCGCCCAGCGGAACGCGCCCGCGGACGTGTAGCTCACCACGAACGGCCGGATCATCGCCGCCGGCGCGGAGTTGGTGGCGTCGAAGTAGATCGTCGAGCTGTAGGTCGAACCGGTGAGGACGACGTTGCCCGAGGAGTCGATCACCATCTTCATCGCGTCCTCGCGCTCGACTCCGCCGATGTTGAGCGCCCAGAGCGCGGTGCCCACCGGACTGAGCGCGAGCAGGTAGACGTCGCTCTGGCCATAGTTGCTGACGGTCACTCCGCCGCCGAAGTCCATCGTCGGGCTATTGGTGCCGAGCAGGACGTAGATGTTGCCGCTGCCGGGGTCGGCCGCGACCCCGACGGCCCGCTCTCCCCCGGCCCCTCCGAAGATCGTCGTGAACGGACCGATGGTGTCGCAGGCCGTCCCGATCCAGGGAGTGGTGCACACGCAGGTCGCGGGGCCGGTGGCGTCCTGGCACGTCCCGTGGCCGCTGCAGCTTCCGAGGCCGCTGCTGGCGCAGTCGACGAGGCAGGTGCCGTCGGCGTCGTGGTCCTGGTAACCCGCGGCGCAGGAGGCACAGCTCGCGCCCGCGTAGCCTGGGTCACAGGCACAGGTGGCCGTGCCGGTGGCGTCGGAGCAGGTCCCGTGGCCGTCGCAGTTGCCGAGGCCACTGCTGGCGCAGTCGGCGAGGCAAGTGCCGTCGGTGTCGTGGTCCTGGTAGCCCGCCGCGCAGGATGCGCAGCTCGCGCCGGCGTAGCCCGCTTCGCAAGAACAGGTGGCCGTTCCCGAAGAATCCGAGCAGGTTCCGTGGCCGCTGCAGTTACCGAGGCCGCTGCTGGCGCAGTCGGCGAGACAGGTGCCGTCGGCGTCCTGGTCCTGGTAGCCCGCCGCACAGGAGGCACAACTCGCGCCTGCGTAGCCCGCGTCACAGGTGCAGGCGGCCGCTCCCGACGAGTCCGCACAGGTCCCGTGGCCGCTGCAGTTGCCGAGACCGCTGCTGGCGCAGGTTGGCAGGCAAGTGCCGTCGGCATCGTGGTCCTGGTAGCCCGCCGCGCAGAGGCCGCAGGTCGGACCGGCGTAGCCCGTGTCGCAGACGCACTCCGCGGCCCCGAGAAGGTCCGAACAGCTTCCGTGGCCGCAGTCCAGCGCCGCTCCAGCGCAATTGAGGGAGCAGGTCACCGTCAGGTCCGTCACGTTGCTCGTCGCGGTCCCGTCGCCGTGTTCGAGCACGCAGAAGGCGTGGACTGGTTGGACGCTGAGGGCCGCGTGATAGGTGTCCTTCACCAGGCCCGCGAAGGCGAACGCTCCGTCCGCGGCGAGGGTCAGCACGTCCGTCCCGTTGTTGGTGAGGACCAGCGAATCGCCCGCGGGGAGCCCGCTCAGGGTACCGCCGATGCTCCACAGCGGGACGCAGGCGACCATCACGTCGGTCACGTCGGCGACCGCGATCCCCGATCCGTTGGCGACGGCGCACTCGGCGATGCCCGGCGGTCGGACGATCGTGACCTCGTAGGCGCCGGTCACGCGGCGCGGGAAGGCGTGGCTCCCGTCGGCGTCGACCAGGAGGTCGTCGCCGCCGTTGTTCTGCAGGACGATGGTCGCCCCCGCGGGCAGACCGCTGACGGTGAAGCCGATGGAGAAGGTGGGGACGCAGCGCTGAACCTCGCAGGCGCCCGAGTCGCAGTCGCGGTCGACGACACAGGCCCGGTCGACGTCGCACGCGGCACAGCGGCTGCCGCCGCAATCCACATCGGTCTCCTCCTGTCCCCGAGTGCCGTCCTCGCACCCGGTCTCCACGCACAGCCCCGCCGACGCCTGGCAGAAGGTCGAGAGGCAGTCCTGCGCCTTGACGCAGTGCTCGCCCACCGCGCACGCCTCGGGGCAGCCGCCGCCGCAGTCGACGTCCGTCTCCAGCCCGGAGAGCTTGCCGTCGCTGCAGCTGTCCGTGAGCGGCGTGACCGCGCCGGAATCGTCGGTCACCTCGCCGGTGAGCACACCGGTGCTCTCCAGCGAGGCGGTCTGCACCGAGAGCGTGTCCTCTCCGGTCCCCTGGTAAGACAGCTGTCCAGATTCGCTCGAGCCATCGCTGCGGGTCTGGGTCACGCCGACGGTGATGCTGGCCTCGTCGGCCTGGCGCGTCTTCACCGTCACCTCCCCGGTGTCGGAGTCCACGCTGATCTCCACGCCGGCCGAGGCCCCGGCCACCGTCACCGAGACCTGCAGCGCCGAGCCGTCCTGGCCCTGCACCAGGGTGGACATCGACAGCGGCGTCTGGGAGCTGCTCTCGTACTTGACGCTCGTGCCCCCGCCGGAGATCGCCAGCGCATCGGTGCTCTCCGCGCTCAGGGCGAGGCCCTCCAGGGCGACGAGGTAGCCCTCGCCGAACGCCACCAGGGTCCCGGCGCCCGACGCCGAGGGATCGTCCGAGCCGTTGCGCAGGGAGATGTGGGCGTCGCCGGCGACGGGCACCGCGACGATCATCGCCGCGGGCTCGCCCTCGAGGTCATCGGTGAGGACCGGCGACACCGAGCCGCCTCCGGTGGCCACCAGCTCCCCGCCTTGGACCCCCGTCGCGCCGCCCGCCGTGTTGAGGATCGCCTCCACCCCGCCGGTGGTCTGCACCACGGTGGAGCCCGCTCCCGCGCAGAACGGACAGGGCAGCGTGCCGAGACGGCTGCGCACCGGCGCGAAGTAGAGCGGGTTCGTGTTGGAGGAATCCCCGTAGTAGAGGCTGGACTTCGCCTTGGGATTGCGCGCCGCCTCGTATTCCCAGCGATTGGCCTTGGTGTCGATCGTGATCGCCCGCTCGGTGTCGGGGTTGTTGTTGTCGTAGACGCGCAGGTAGTAGAGGCCCTCCCTCTCCCCCGAGTAGTAACCGATAGGGGTCAGGGCGTGACCGCCCCCGAGCTTGCCGTTGTGCTTGCGGACGATGCCGATCCGCCAGAGCTCGCTGGCGCCCGGCTTGAGCTGCTCCGCCAGGAACGGCATGACGTCGCTCGCCATGAGCGACTTCGTGCGGGCGGAGACGACCTCGGGGATCAGCTGGGTGGAGAACCAGTAGGCGATCTCCCGCTGCAGCGCGACGTTGCCGTCGAGCTTGAGGCTGCGCGCGTCGAGCCCTCCGAAGTCGACCGCGTTCAGGTCTGCGCTGAAGAGGAGATCCGACAGGACCGCGAAGCCTTCGCAGCGGCCACCGGTCATCGACTCGTTCGCCTTGTTCATCCACGCGTTCGCCACCGGAGTTGGCCGGCAGGGCGACTGGGCGTTCGCGCAGACGCCCGTGCCGAACATCCGCACCATGGAGTCGGCGTCAATGGTCGAGTCGTAGTAGCCGGTGGCGAAGTTCTGGAAGGCCATCGAGTCGCTGGCCATGGCAAAGCCGGTCGACTGGCTCGGCGGAACGGAGCTGCTACACCCTGCCGCGAAGCAGAGAACGGATAGGAGCGAGATGTGACGGGTCCGATGCATGGTCGAGATCACCCTCAAAGCATCAGCGACGCTGAAGCAGCTCATGAGACTTCACGCTCGGACGCTGCGCGGCGAATAGGGGAGTGGAATATGGGCAAGAGTTGCATACCCCCCCCGTGGACCACCAGCCGGAACTCAGCGCGGTGCAGTCCAGGAGCGCGAGTTTTGGCTACTCCCTCGTCACCCCGGAGGGCCAGCGATAAGGCTTCGGGGCCGCGCCTGGTGCTGGCGCATACGCCCTCGACTGCCGACAAGCTCCTGACGAGGAGCTCGACTGCCACATCGCCAGGAGTCGGCGCTCGATCTGCACGGCCCGCTCGAGGTCGGCCAGCACCACGGGGTCGGTGGCACGCCCCTGGGTGCACGCCAGGAACGAACGGTTCACCAGCTCATGCGTCGACGTAGCCCACCTGGTAGTCCTCGGCATGCGTCTTGAGCTTCTTGTGCGCCTCGAGCGCCTCGGTCTCACCGGTCACAATCACCGGGATCCTGGAGAGCTCACGATTCTTCTTGAGGTGCCCGAGAACGAAGAAGCCTTCTCGGCTCCCGGCAGGAAGCGCGGCGGAGAGCACGATGAGGTGGGGCTTCTCCCTTCGGACGCAGTCCACCAGGGCGGGCGAGCTACCAGTGGCCACCACCGCCGCGATGCCCTGGGACTCGAATTGAGCACGAAGGCTCTGGGCGAACGAGGCCTCCATCTGGATGACCACGACCTTCTTCCGGGGCATGACGAGCTCCGCTGAGACGAGCCGCAGAAAGCGAGTGGACCTGCCTTCCTCAAGGATGGATGGGGGCGTGACTTGAGGCTCAGTGCCTTCGCTTCTGACAGCGAGGCCACCATCAGTTCTGATGGGCCCCGGAACTCCTGGGACTCCTCGGACGATCCGACGTCCGAACTGCAAGTGACCGTCGTCGCCGGCGGCGAGGCGGAACAGGCGAGCCCATAGCATCGCCCGTTTGTGCGCCGGAACCTGGGCGAATGGGTGCCGATCGATCATCCCGGGGCAGGCCCCCCGCCGGGGCCGTAGCCGGGGTCGCCTGGGCCCAGGACACGGCTGCGCAAGTTGCCGCTCGATCTTTGGGCGGCTGCTGCCCCCACCTCGTCGCTACCTTCGGTAGGTGGTAGGCGACGTGTGGTCACGAGGAGGCACGGCGATGCGGTTCATGATGCTGGTGAAGGCAGACAAGGGCTCGGAGTCGGGCGCCCTCCCCGACGAGAAGCTGATCAGCGAGATGTTGAAGTTCAACGAGGAGATGGCGCGCGCCGGCGTCCTCCTCGCGGGCGAGGGCCTGCAGCCCAGCTCGAAGGGCGTGAGGGTCAAGCTCTCGGGTGGCAAGCGCACTGTGACCTCGGGCCCTTTCGGGCACACGGAGGAGCTGCTGGCCGGCTACTGGATGATCCAGGTCAAGTCGCTGCAGGAGGCGATCGACTGGGCCATGCGCTGCCCGAACCCCACTCCGGGCGGCGAGCCGGAAATCGAGATCCGCCAAGTCTTCGAGGCCGA
>JACRCT010000571.1 GCA_016218885.1 Deltaproteobacteria bacterium
CGCAAGAGGAAGCCCACTGCCAGAGCCCCCAGGACGAGCTTCGTCCCGCGCTCGATGGCCAGCGCGAGCAGGCCCAGCGCGGTCATCGAGGCCACCGCGGCCACGCCCACTCCGGTGGCCGCGCCGATGCGGGTCGCGCCCGCCAGAAGCAGGGGCGCCGCGCAAGCCATGGCGGTGGTGAGCCCGAAGAGGGCCAGGCTTCTGCCGAAGAGGTGGCGCTTCTGGTTTGGCATCCCGCTCTCGTCGCTCTCTCAAGTCTTGGGCGGCTCTTGCCGCCGCGACATTCTCAGCGCTGCCCTCAGAAAAACCGTCATCCCGGTCGCGATCCCCAGCACCGCTCCGACGATCACCAGCCACGGGGAGGTGCCCAGCTTCCCATCGAGCCACCATCCTCCGAGCGTTCCCAGCAGAACGGCTGCGACCAACTGATAGACGCCATCCAGCACGGGTGCGGCCTTGCGATAGGCCGAGGCGAAACCGCCGCCGTTCCTGTCGTTTTCCTTCCCCAGTGCCGGCCTTGTCTGCCCTCGCGACGTGTCCAAAAAGCCCAGTCAAAACAAACCGCTTACCAATGCGAAGACCTCGGGCATTTAGCACGCAGGCCCGTGGTCCCGCAACCCGAAAACGCCTCTTCGCAGGACGCGACTACCTGGGCGAGGGGGCGCGGACGGTCGGGACCGGCCTGCTGGGGAGGGACTCGGGTTGAGGCGGCGCGGTCAGGAACTGGTAGACCAGCACCGCGAGGCCGACCCCCGTGACGAAGGCGCCGGCGAAGAGCAGCCCCCTAAGCAACATCCGGCGAGGAGTCTGCCGGGAATAGTCGCTGGTGCCGGTGTCGGTCAGGCGGCGTCGGCGCACGGCTGGCTGGGCCCAGGTGATGGTCGGCAGTTCGTCCGTGCCGCGCACGTGTTTCTCGGGCTGGTCGTCGACCGGGGGCGGAGGTTTGCGCACCGTGGGCGAGGAGAGCGATGGTTCGCTGACCTCGGACTGTTGCGAGAGCTCTGCCGGGCCGGAGGAGGCACGGGGGGCGCTGGCCTCCTCGGACTCGTCAGATACCGGTGGCCCCGGCTTCTGGGGCTGTGCGCGGGGGAGCGAGTCGGTGCCCAAGGGCGGGGGCGGGCCGGCGCGCAGCACCTGGGCCACGGCGGCGGCGATGTGGTCGCCGGCGGGACCGGTCACCTCGTCGTGCTCGAGCACGTGCGCCGCGTGCCGGGCTGAGCGCTCTGTGGTGTCGGGGTCATAGTCGGCAAGCGCGCGGGCGATCAGCCCGCGGTCTTGCACCGCCTCCTTGCGGAAGACCGTCGCCATCAGGGTGTTCAGCGTGGTCTGGCTGGTCTTGGCGGCCAGCTGAGTGAGGGCCCGCTGAAGCTCGTCGCGCAGAGCCTCGGCGTTGGGGTAGCGCTCCGCCGGGTCCTGGGCCAGCCCGCGCATGATGATCGCGTCGAGGAAGCTGGGCACGTCGGACTGCAGCTTCGAGGGAGGCGCGAAGTGGGGGAAGGCGGCGCGGCGCCAGCGCTCGACGTGGTCTCCGCCGGTGGGGAGGGGGCGCCAGGCGATGAGCTCCCAGAGGACCACCGAAATGGAGTACACGTCGGCCCGCCCGTCCACCGGGCGCTTGCGGGCCTGCTCCGGGCTCATGTAGGCCAGGTTGCCGATGATCACCCGGGGCGCGGTGTGCGCCTCCTTCAAGGTGGACAGGGCGGCCCCGAAGTCGATGATCTTCACCTCGCCCTCATAGGAGACGAGGATGTTCGCCGGGCTGATGTCGCGGTGCACCACGTGCAGCGGCCGCCCCGAGGGGTCGGTCTTGCGGTGCGCGTACGCCAGCGCGTCGCAGGCGCGGGCGCCGATGTACAGGGCGAGGGGCAGGGGGAAGCGCTCTTCGCGCTCGCGCAGGCGGGTGCTGATGCGCGAGATCGTCTTGCCCTCGACGTACTCCATCGCCATGAAGTACTCGCCATCCTCCTCGCCCATCTCGTAGACCTGGGCGATGTTGCCGTGGCTGAGGTGGACCACGACCTTGGCCTCGTCGAGGAAGCGCCTCACGAAGGAGGGATCGCTCGACAGGTGGGGGAGGATCTTCTTGACGACGCAGACCTTGTGGATGCCGCCCAGGCCCGGCAGGCGCGCGAGCCACACCTCGCCCATCCCCCCGGCGCCGATGCGCTGGACGAGCTCGTAGCGCCCGAAACGGACGGGGCCCGGGTTCTTGGGTGGCGCAGGGCTCAAGGCGCCCATGTTCGCCTACTTTCGGCTGGTGCGCGAAGACTTGTTCCTTTGAGGGGCTTGGCAGGGGCGACGGCCAAGGCGATGATGGCGGACCTCCCGGGCGGCCCATGGTCAGTCTCGAGCCTTCGCTTCCCAAGCCCTTTGGCAAGTACACGCTCCTGCGCTCGCTCGGGTACGGCGGCACGGCGGAGATCTTCCTCGCCCGTGGGCCGCAGCAGACCGAGCCACTGGTCATCAAGCGCTTGCTGCCCGAGCTGTCCGAGGAGCCGCAATTCCTGGCAATGCTGGTGAGCGAGGCGAAGGTCGCGGCGCTGCTCGACCACCCTGCCCTGGTGCGCATCCACGAGCTGGGGAAGGAGGACGGCCAGGTCTACATGGCCATGGAGTACGTTCCTGGGTGGGACCTGCGCGCCCTGGCCAAGGTGGTTCGGGGACGCGTCCCGTTCGGAGTCGCGGCGCGCATCGGGCTCGCGTTGGCGGAGGCGCTTCATCATGCCCATCGGCGCACCGACCTCGAGGGCCGGCCGCTGCACCTGGTGCACCGCGACGTCACGCCCAGCAACGTGATGGTCACCGCTGGCGGCGAGGTGAAGCTCATCGACTTCGGGGTCGCCAAGGCCTCGACGCAGATCACCTTCACCCAGCCCGGCTTCGTGAAGGGCAAGTACCGCTTCCTCTCGCCGGAGCAGATCGAGCAGAAGCGCCTGGACGGACGAAGCGACCTGTTCAGCCTGGGGGTCACGCTCTACGAGGTGACCACCGGCGTCGAGCCCTTCGACCGCGAGCAGATCGTCGACATCCTCAAGGCCATCCTGCGCTTCGACCCGGAGCCCCCCTCGACTCTGGTGGCCGGGTTTCCACCCGCGCTGGAGGCGGTGCTGATGCACTCCCTCACCAAGGATCGCGACCAGCGCTACCCCGACGCGCAAGCGATGGCCAATGCCCTGCGCCAGGCGCTGCCGCACATCGGAGGTCCCGGGGACGTAGGCGCCTGGGTGCGCCAGCTGGCCGCCGCCCACCCCGATCGGCTTCCGCCCTGCGAAGAAGAAGAGCTGGGAACCGAGATGGTCGATTTTCCCGAGGGCGAGGACCCATCGTCGCAGGAACGGTGCGCGGAGCTGATGATCGTCAACTTGCCGGACGCGGTGGAGCGTGAGCCCGACCACGTCGAGCCCTGGGCGGACTGGCTGGCGGAGCCGCTCTCGCTCAGGGTCGCCGAACCGCTGCCCGAGCCGCCGGCGCCACTGCGGCGACCCTCGGCGATGGGGCGCAACACTCCCGCTGCGATGGCGATGCCGCCGTCTCTTGGTGCCTCGCGCGCGCCGGCCTGGACGCACGCCGCGCCTTCGCTCGTCGCCGTCGAGACCGCCAGCTCGCGCCGTCCGCGGCGGCGAGTGGCGAGCTGGCAGGTGGCGGTGGGCCTGACCCTGCTGGCGGGCGCCGTGGCGGCTGGCACGGTGCTCGTCCTGCAGTATCTGCTGGCGGCGGCCGGCCGCTGAGGGGGGGACGGGAGGTCACCTCCTCCAACCTGCTCGAGCCCTGGTAGGTGCCACCGGAAAACCGCTCCGGGATTCGACCGGGCCGCGCGGTGTCCGAGCCCAGAACCCGGAAGGGCTTCGGGCGGCTGGCCCTAGGGCAGGACGTTCCAGCGTCGCTTCTTCCAGATCTTGAGCTCAGGCGATTCGGAGACGGCCATGC